>JACRCG010000251.1 GCA_016219145.1 Deltaproteobacteria bacterium
GGGCCGGATTGCGCGCCGCCGGAACGGTGATCCGCTTCCCCGGCTTCATGAAACTTTACATCGAGGGGCTGGACGACCAGGACGAGGAAAAGGAAGGGCTGCTGCCCATCATGAGTGAAGGGGCCGCCCTGAAGCTGCATGAAATACTGCCCGAACAGCACTTTACCCAGCCGCCGCCCCGCTACACCGAGGCGACTCTGGTCAAGACGCTGGAGGAGTACGGCATCGGCCGCCCCTCTACCTTTGCCTCTATCATGAATACTCTGGTGGAGCGCAAGTATACCCGTCTGGACAAGAAACGCTTCTTCCCCGAAGATGTCGGCATGGTTGTCAGCGATCTGCTGACGGCTCATTTCCATAAGTACGTCGATTACAACTTCACCGCCGGACTGGAGGAGGAACTGGATCAGGTTTCGCGTGGCGAGAAACAGTGGAAGCCGCTCCTGAAGGAATTCTGGGAACCGTTCATTGCTCTGTTGAAGCAGAAGGAGAAAGAAGTCAGCAAGTCCGATCTGACGACCGAAGCCACAGACGAAGCCTGCCCTGATTGTGGCCAGCCGCTGGTGGTAAAGCTCGGCAAGCGCGGCAAGTTTATCGCCTGTTCCGGTTTCCAGGCGGGATGTAAGTATACCCGCAATGTCGAGCCGGAGGGTGGCGCCGAGGTGGCCGAACCGGTCGTGTCGGATGAAAAATGTGAGAAATGCGGCCAGCCTATGCTGATAAAAGATGGCCGTTTCGGCAAGTACCTGGCCTGCTCCGGCTATCCGGCCTGCAAGAATATCCAGCCGCTGGTCAAACCCAAAGGCACCGGAGTTGTCTGTCCGGAGTGCAAAGAGGGGGAGCTGACCGAGAAAAAATCACGCTTCGGTAAGATATTCTACTCCTGCAACCGCTACCCGCAGTGCAAATTTGCCCTGTGGGACCTGCCGGTCAAACAACCCTGCCCAAAATGCGGCTTTCCGGTCGTAATCAAAAAGGTCTACAAGAAGAAGGGCGAGTTTTTGAAATGCCCCAAAGAAGGCTGTGATTGGCAGAGCGCATGATCCGCGCCGGACTGTTTTTGCTTGAAAAAGTGAGGACCGGGCTATGATTACAGTAATCGGCGGCGGTCTGGCCGGTTGTGAGGCCGCCTGGCAGATCGCTCAGCGCGGCGTGCCGGTTGTTATCCAGGAGATGAAGCCGCAACGTTTTTCACCCGCCCACAGCCTGCCCGGACTGGCGGAACTGGTCTGTTCCAACTCATTACGCGGCATTTCGCTCGACAACGCCGTCGGTCTGCTGAAGGAGGAACTGCGCCGCTGCGGATCACTGACGATGGAGGCCGCCCAGGCCACTTCTGTACCGGCCGGCGGCGCTCTGGCCGTTGACCGTCAGCTCTTCTCCGATTACATCACCGAAAAAATCAGCTGCCACCCCCTGATCCGGACCGAACGGGGCGAGACCACCAGCATACCGGACGAAGGGATCGTCATCATAGCCTCCGGGCCGCTCACCAGCGACACCCTGGCCGCCTCCCTGGCTGAACTGACCGGTGATCGGCTCTATTTCTATGATGCCATTGCGCCGATTGTGGCCGCCGATTCTCTGGACATGACCAAGGTTTTTGCCGCATCACGCTACGGCAAGGGGGATGGTGACGACTATCTCAACTGCCCCTTGAACGAGGATGAATACCTCCGTTTTGTAGATGAACTGCTGAAGGGCGAGAAGGTTCCGGCGCGTGACTTTGAAAAGATTGTTCACTTTGAGGGGTGCATGCCGGTCGAAGAGCTGGCTTCACGCGGAGTCGAGACGCTGCGCTTCGGGCCGATGAAACCGGTCGGATTGATCGATCCGAATACCGGCTACGAGGCTCACGCCGTCATTCAGCTGCGAGCTGAAAACCGGGAGAAAACCATGTATAACCTGGTCGGGTTTCAGACCAAGTTGACCTATGGAGAACAGCGCCGGGTTTTCCGCTTGATTCCTGGACTGGAAAATACGGAGTTCGTCAGATTGGGTTCCATGCACCGCAACACCTTCATCAACTCTCCGGCCTTGTTGGAAAACACTCAGCAGCTGAAAAGCGACCCGCGTATTTTTTTCGCCGGACAGGTCACCGGAGTGGAAGGATACGTCGAGTCCGCCGCCAGCGGCTTTCTGGCCGGCATGGCCGCTGCCGGCTTTGCACTGAACCAGCCGGCCCTTCTTCCGCCTCCTGAGACCGCCCTGGGTGCGCTGATGCACCACATTACCAATGCCGACGTCAAGCATTTCCAGCCGATGAATGTAAACTACGGACTCTTTCCGGAGCTTCCTGGCAGGATCAAGAAGAAAGAGCGGCGCCAGAAGCTGGCGGAGCGGGCGCTGGCCGCGCTGGATGAATGGAATAGTGATCTTCTTCGAAACACAGAGCAACAGAGCAACTGAGAAGATCGAAACCATTTTTCTTGATCAAACAACTTGAAAACCTGGGCTCTGTTTGTTTACTATGGGTAAGGAGTAGATTTCCTCTGTTGCTCAGTTGCTCTGTGTTTCAAAAGGATTTTTGAATGGATAACGCAAATACCGATCCCCTTAAACGGGTTGAAGATCAGCTCAAAAAATGCGTCAAATGCGGTGCCTGCCGCCAGAACTGCCCCGCCTTCACCGCCTTCCAGCGCGAACCGGCCGTAGCGCGCGGCAAGGTAGCTCTGGCTCAGCATATTCTGAAAGATGATATCGAGCTTGATGATCAGACCTATCTGGCAATGTCGAAATGTCTGCTCTGCGGCAGCTGCGTGGATAAATGTCCAAACGATGTTCCGACCGATGAAATTGTTATCGCCGCCCGTGAGGCGCTGGCCCAAAAGCGCGGCCTGACCACCTTTCACAAGGCGGTCGCCCAGGTCATCAAGAGCCGGACCCGCATGAAGATGGGGGCCAAGGCCGCCAGCATCCTGGGCCCGCTCTTCTTCAAGAAAGTTCCCGAAACCTCTGGCCTGCGTCTGCGCTTTCCGATGCCGTTTATCGGAAATACCCGCCACATCCCTGTCATTGCGGACAAACCCTTCATGGATTGCCACCCCGAAGTTATTCCGGGTGAACCGGGCAAACCGAGGATCGTTTTCTTCGTCGGTTGCATGACCAACTTTGTGTACACTGAAATAGGCGAGGCGACCCTGAAGCTCTTCCGGCATCTGGGCTGCACGGTGATTATTCCCAAAGGGCAGCAGTGCTGCGGCCTGCCCGGCATGTCTGGCGGCGATATAAATACCGTTCGCGAGCTGGCCGAAAAAAACCTGATCGAAATTGAGAAGTATGAGGCCGATTATGTCATGAGCGCCTGCGCTACCTGCGGCGGAGCCCTGCATCGTCTCTATCCGCTGGTAGTCGGCAAGCGCAACCCGGCATTGCGGGCCAGACTGGAAGCACTGGCCAAAAAAACCGTGGACGCCTCCCAACTGTTACAACAACTTGGTCTTGACCCGGCCGAAACCGGAGCGGGCGAAGAGATCCGCGTCACCTACCACGACCCGTGTCATCTGCGTACGCGGGGAATAACCAGACAGCCTCGCGAGCTTCTGAAAGGGACGCCCGGCGTCGAACTGATCGAGATGGAAGGGGCTGACAGGTGCTGCGGCCTGGGCGGCACCTTCAATGTGTATCACTACGACTCCTCCATGACCATCAACGACTCCAAGAGTCAGGCCATTATCGACACTCAGGCCCAGGCGGTTGCCACCGGCTGTCCCGGCTGCATGATGCAGCTTTCAGACGGCCTGAAACAGCATGGATCCAACGTGGAGGTTCTGCATACTCTCCAGCTGCTGGTACGACGGCTTAAACTCTGATATTTTTTTAGCAATACTAAATTTTGTTTACCATCTCCCTCATTTTTTTTGCTACCGGTAAAGAATATTTATTGACATTGTAAAGCAAATTGTATACAAACCCCGCACAAAATGGAGTTTTTACAGCGGTGTTCAGGGGTTTGGATGAGCGACTACAATATCGGAGCAAAAATAAAGAAACTCCGGCTTGCCAAAAAGCTTACTCTCCAGGCTGTTGCCCGCGAGACCGGCTTTTCGCCGGCGCTTATCTCCCAGATTGAGAATAATAACGTATCACCTCCGATTGCAACCCTCTCCAAAATTGCCAAATTTTTCGATGTAAAAATCGGCCTTTTCTTTGCCGACGATGAAGAAGAGTGCCGTTATGAAGTCGTCCGCTCAGACGAGCGCAAGGCTATCCCGCGAGTCATATCCAAAGCCGGCACCAGCCAGGGCTATTCCTACGAATCACTTTCATTTCGCAAACAGAACAAAAAGATGGAGCCTTTTCTCCTCACAGTCACCGAAAAGGCGCTGGAAGAAAACACCTATAGTCATGACGGCGAGGAATTCCTCTTCATCATGAAAGGCACCGCCGAGCTATTGCTTGATGAAAAGCGGATATTCCTGGATGAAGGCGACTGCGTATACTTCGATTCCTCCCTCAAGCACCGGCTGCTCTCGAAGGATGGCGGCGAAGTAAAGGTTCTGGCGGTAGTTACCCGCTGATTGTTTGCTTCCCCTCCCTTGACGGGAGGGGTTCGTGGGGAGGGTGAAGCTGCCAGTTTAGTCAAATGTGCCAATTTCCCCCACCCCCTAACCCCCTCCCGCAAGGGGCGGGGGGACTTAATATCACAAATTCTTAGATATGAATGAGTTGCATGGAAGTGTTGAGAATTAGGTCTATGCGGCTCGATAATTAATGACCGGAAGGATGGTTAAGATGTCCAAAAAAGCGATCAAACCCTCACTGAAGAATCCGTTTGCACCCACTGAAACTGTCGAGTTCACCATTCCCGGGGAAATTCCCGGGAAAAAAGGTGGCTACGAGGAGGCGATGAAGGAAGGCTACGACCTGATCCAGCGACCAATCAAATCGGTCAGCATTGATCAGATCGAAAAACAGCACTTCAAAAACCGCATGACCGTCTGGGAGCGCATCCGCACTCTGACCGAGTGCGAGCCGAACATCCTCTTCCAGAACTGGGGTAAAAACCTGGACGGCGCCTCGCTGGTAACCGGCATCATCAATGTCGGCGGCCGCGACGTGGCCATCTACGGCCATGACTTTACCGTACGGGCCGGTTCCATCGACGCCACCAACGGCAGCAAGCTGGCCAAACTGTTCAACATGGCTGGTGAAAAAGGGATTCCGGTCATCGGCATGAACGACAGCGCCGGCGCCTTCGTCCCGGCCGGCGTC
Organism: Deltaproteobacteria bacterium; assembly: GCA_016219145.1. Lineage (GTDB taxonomy): Bacteria > Desulfobacterota > Desulfuromonadia > Geobacterales > Pseudopelobacteraceae > JACRCG01. The sequence continues at coordinate 5,215 of JACRCG010000251.1, forward strand.
GGCGGCCTGGACGGCTATGCCGAGGCTTTCACCGCCCTGCGCAAGATCAGCGGCGTGGTCCCCAGCATCATGTGCATGTTCGGATACAATGCCGGCGGAGGAAGCTATCTTCCCCGTCAGGGCAGCTTTGTGATCCAGCCCAACGACACCTTCTTCGGTCTGACCGGACCCGGTGTAGTAAAGTCGGTTCTGGGTGAGGACATCAGCCCGGAAGATCTGGGCGGACCAAAGGTGCATGGCAAGTCCGGCGTCGCCGATATTACCGTCAACGACGAGGTTGCGGCGCTGCGCACCGCACTGCGCCTCTTATCCTACCTGCCGGACAACAACAGCGTCATGGCACCTTTTCAGGCCACCAGCGATCCACTCGACCGCAAGACCTGGGAGATCAACACGCTTTTGAAGAAGGCCTTCAACTCACCGACCGGCTTCAACACACCATTCGATGTTTCGATTGTTATTCAGCAGATCTGTGATCATGGCGATTATTTCGAGCTTCAGCCTGAACGCGCCCGTGAAGTGGTGACAGCCTTTGGACGCCTGGGGGGCAATGTGGTCGGCTTCTGTGCCAACAACAGCGCCGTGTCATCCGGCCAGATCGACTGTGACTCAGCGGTCAAGATCGCCCGCTTTGTCCGTTTCTGCAACATCTACAATATCCCGATCATCTTCATGGAAGATACCACCGGATTCCTGCCGGGACGCGAGCAGGAAGCACGCGGTATTGTCCAGGCCGGAAGATCCATGCTGGATTCCATAGTTGATGTCCGCACGCCGCGCATTCTGCTGATCCTTAGGAACGCCTACGGTGGCGCTTACGCCTCCTACAACAACTACCCGACCGGCGCCGATCTGGTTCTGGCTCTGCCGACTACCCGTCTGGCTGTCATGGGTCCGGCCGGCAAGGAGTTCGTCTACAAGGACGAAATGCGCAAAATCCGGGCAACTGCGGCCGACATGGCCAAAAAGGGCGCCCATGATCGCGTAACCGCCGGCATGAATGGTGATGAAGCCAAAAAGGACGCTGAAAAAGAAGCCGCCGACTGGCTTAAAATCCAGGAAGCCGCCTTGAACCTGCGTTACGAGAAGGAGCTGATGAATCCGAAGGAAGGCCTGACGCTGGGTTCGATCTCCTCGATCGTCATGCCGACCGATCTGCGCAAGGTGCTGGGCGAAAACCTGAACTTCTTCCTGCGTCATTACAAGGCAGCCCCGATGGGCGGCGTACAGAGAGAGTTCCACTGATACTGATAAACAGATATCAACCACAGAGCAACAGAGCAACAGAGAACGTCAATCAGGTAATAGTAAAAACAGAGTCGAATTCTAATGCAGAAGAATATCTGAATCTTGGTTTTTATAGAAATTAGTCTGTAAGGTTTTCTCAGTTGCTCAGTTGCTCAGTGGTTCAAAAAGAATTTATATATCCGATAAAGATTGGAGATACATAGCAATGAATGATTACTACCAGCATAATCCCCTGATCCACAGAGATCGCCGTCTGGCCAAATCCACTTCCGAATGGGTGCGCTCCTTTGCCTGCGAAGACCTGAAACCGCTGATTGTATGTCGCGGGCCTATCCGCAAGGAAGCAATGGATGTTTATACCGAGATGGGGATTACTCATTTCGGGATACTGCTCTCCGAAAAAGATTCGATAGTCTACGCCAACGCCCTGGCTCCCGAACTGCGCCAGTTGACCGATTCCACCCGGGTTCACAGGGTGCCGGACTATAGTGGCGCCAGCAAGGAGGAGCGCGTCGAAAGGATGAATCAGATCATCCAGACCGCCAAAGACAATGGTTACGATTCAATCTTTGCCGGCTACGGCTTCATGGCCGAGGATGAAGAGTTTGTCGCCACCATTGAAAAGGCCGGACTGAAATTCATCGGACCATGTGCCGCCACTCAGGCGAAGGCCGGAAAAAAAGACGAAGCCAAACGCACCGCTCTGGCAGTAAACGTCAGTGTCACCCCCGGTATCAATAACGTCACCGCCCTGACCCTGCTCAAGAAGTTTCCTACCCGCGAAAAGCTCCTCAAACTGGCCGACGCGGAAGATCTGGCCTGCGATAAAAAGGTTCTGGCCGATACGAAACTTTCCCTTGAGCTGCTGGCGGATCACATTTTGATGGCCTCCTACACCAAGGGGATTGACCTGTTCTCGATCGAGGAACTCTGCGCTCAAGTACAAGCCGAGGTGATCGGTCTGTTCAAAAAGTACCCGCAGAGCCGCTTCCGCATCAAGGCCATCGGTGGTGGCGGCGGCAAGGGGCAGCGCATTCTGGGGGCCTCGCTCCTGACCGCAAAAAATCCGACCGACAAACAGATTATCGCTGCAGCCGCCGAAGCTCCGACACTGGTGCGCGAAGTGCTGAACGAGGTCAAGGCCAATGGTGTCGGCGACAACAAAAACGTTCTGGTCGAGTTGAACATTGAACAGACCCGCCACAACGAGATCCAGCTGCTGGGTAATGGAAAATGGTGCGTCTCGCTGGGCGGACGCGACTGTTCACTACAGATGCATGAACAGAAACTTCTGGAGGTATCGGTTACGCAGGAAGGGCTGCTGGCGGCCATTGACAGCGCCAAAAAGGCCGGACGCAAACTGGAAGTCAAGGCGCTGGAGAGCGACCTGAAGGTTCTCAGGCGCATGGAGGAAGAATCGGCCCGTTTCGGACAGGCTGTAGGCCTCGACTCCGCCTCTACCTTTGAATGCATCGTAGACCGTGACCGCCACTTCTTCATGGAAGTCAATACCCGCATCCAGGTAGAGCACCGCGTCACCGAACTCTGCTACAGCCTCAAATTTACCAACTCCAAAGACAAGAACGACTTTTTCATAGTTGAGTCGCTGGTCGAGGCGATGGCGCTCCTGGCCCGCCACAATGAACGCTTGCCCAAACCGGAGCGGATTGTCCGCTTCAATGCTTCGGCCGAAGCCCGCCTGAATGCCACTGACGCATCCCTGTCGCCGCACGCCGGCGGCATGATCCGCTACTGGTCCAAGCCGATTGAAGGCGAAATCCGGGATGATCAGGGCATCAGCATGGTCAATCCGGACACCGGCATGTTCATGCGCTACAAGGTAGCCGGCGCCTACGATTCCAACATCGCCTTGCTGCTCACCAAGGGTGACGACCGCTTCGAGAGCTACAAACATATGGCCAAGGTTCTCTGCCGGACCACCATGCGCGGAAATGACCTCGGCACCAATCTGGAGTTCCATTACGGGCTGGTCAACTGGTTTTTAGGCTATAACGTCATGGCCAAACCGACCACCCGCTTTGTTGTTCCGTATCTGACACTGGTCGGACAGCTAAAGGAAGAAGCAAGCAAGCTTGATCCGGTTTTTGCATTCATTCAGCTGAAGAAGCACTATGCCAAACAGATGGCCGACCAGTTTCCCGACCAGCCGGATGCCGGCAAAAACATGTCGCAGGTTCTTGATCGCAAAGGAACATTGGTGACCCGTCCAATCGAAAAGTTCATCGCAGATCCGCATCTGCTCTCCGGTTGGCTCAGTATCAACAGGAAGAACTTCAAGCTCGATAAAGGCAAGGTAATCTGGCTGAAAAATCCGCTGGTGATTCTGGATGAGACCTACCGCTACCTGAACATGTCCTACCGTTCCACTGTACCTGCGGCCGAGGTGATCTGGAGTCACGACAACGAATTGCTCCAGAAAGCGCTCAGCTTCTACGCGACTTTGAACGATACCTTCAAGCTGCACATGGACGATTATTTCAAGCTGAACGATATTCTGCAGAAGGATAAACCCCAAGGCGGCTACGATGCCGGGATGTGGGAACAGATCCGTTCTGCGCACTTCGGCTTTGAAGCCGGTACTGAGCTGTTGGGGATGCTGTTTCTGGTAGCCGAAAAGACCAGCTTCTGGGACTTCCGCGTCGAGGAAGACCTCGAGGTGACTATTCCCGATTATCTGTTCGACGCCGACCTGCAGAACCGCATGAAGAAAGTGCTGGTGCCGCCCCCCACCACCAAGGCCGATGAGATCGTTGCCATCTGCGGCGGCATGTATTATGGCCAGGAGGCGCCCGGACTGCCGACCTTCGTCCACGAAGGGATGCATTTCGAAAAAGGGCAGGCTCTGTACATCATCGAAGTCATGAAGATGTTCAATACCGTCCGGGCCACATTCTCCGGAACAATCGACAAAATCGTCATCCAGAGCGGCGACGGCTCCATCGTTCACAAAGGGCAGCCGCTCTTCAAGATCACTCCGGACGAGAAGTTCGTGGAAACTGATCCGAAAGCGATTGAAAAGGAGAAGCGGGAGCGTACCGGTGAGTATTTGAAGGCGGTACTGTAACGTTTATTAATGCAGATGCGAATATGAAGGCCAGGGCGGGGAGCGTACCTTCTCCCCTGGCCTTTTTTTATGACAATTGGAAAGGCTATTGAACCACAGAGCAACAGAGCAACAGAGAGCTTGAAAAGCTAAAATTAAGGGGAACGGAAAAGAAACAAATGACTGAAAGGTTTGGGGTTACTTAAGTCGTTTTTTGAATACTTTTTCGTTTTTCTCTGTTGCTTAGTTGCTCTGTGTTTCAAAATATTTTATTTGAGGTGTAATACTATGAGTATCCAAGACAGCAAGAAAAAATGGAATGAAGCCGTTGCCAAAAACATCGCCAAATCACCCGAGCGGATGGACCCGTTCCTGACCAGTTCCAACATAGAGCTGGAGCGCTGCTTTACCCCCGGCTTCGACTACCCCGGCTACGAAGAACAGCTGGGCTTTCCCGGCGAGTACCCTTATACTCGCGGCGTACAGCCGACCATGTACCGGGGACGCTTCTGGACCATGCGCCAGTACGCCGGATTCGGCACCGCCAAGGAGTCCAACGAGCGCTACAAATATCTGCTCTCAGCCGGACAGACCGGTCTTTCGGTGGCCTTTGACCTGCCGACCCAGATGGGTTATGACTCGGACGCCGGCATGAGCATGGGCGAAGTCGGCAAGGTCGGTGTCGCCATAGATTCACTGGCAGATATGGAGATCCTATTCGACGGCATCCCGCTCGATAAGGTTTCCACATCAATGACCATCAACTCCACCGCTGCCATCCTGCTCTGCATGTATATCGCCGTGGCGGAGAAGCAGGGCGTCCCGGCCGACAGAATTTCCGGCACGATCCAGAACGATATCCTGAAAGAGTACATGGCGCGCGGCACCTACATCTACCCCCCCAAGGAGTCGATGAGGATCATCACAGACATCTTCGCCTACTGCAAGGACCATGTGCCCAAGTGGAACACCATCTCCATCTCTGGCTACCACATCCGCGAGGCCGGCTCCAGCGCCGTGCAGGAAGTGGCCTTCACCCTGGCTGACGGCATCGCCTACGTTGAGGCGGCCATCAAAGCCGGCCTGGAAGTGGACGAATTTGCGCCACAGCTGGCCTTTTTCTTCAACGCCCACAACAACCTGTTTGAAGAGGTGGCCAAATTTCGCGCCGCCCGCCGCATCTGGGCCAAAATCATGAAGGATCGCTTCGGCGCAAAAAACCCCAAATCACAGATGCTCCGTTTTCACACCCAGACAGCCGGCTGCACGCTGACCGCCCAACAGCCTGACAACAACATCATGCGGGTTACAATACAGGCTCTGGCGGCCGTTCTGGGTGGCACCCAGTCGCTGCACACCAACTCGCGAGACGAAGCGCTGGCGCTGCCGACCGAGGACTCGGTCCGGATCGCCCTGCGCACCCAGCAGGTCATCGCCTATGAATCAGGGGCGGCTGATAGTATCGACCCGCTGGCCGGCTCGTTTCTGGTGGAGTCGCTGACCGACCAGATCGAAAAAGCCGCTCTGGAATACATCGACAAGATTGACAAGCTGGGTGGGGCGGTGGAGGCCATCTCACGCGGCTTCCAGCAGAAGGAGATTCAGGATTCCGCCTACGCCTACCAGAAGGCGATTGAAAAAGACCAGCTGATCATTGTCGGTGTCAACAAATTCACCGTAAAAGAGCCACCTCCGACCGGCCTTCTGAAGGTAAAGGAGGAGGTCGAGATATTTCAGAAGAAGTCACTGGGCGAGATGAAGGCCGGGCGGGATGATGCTGCCGTCAAGGCCGCTCTGGCAACCCTGGCGAGCGCGGCGAAGGGAACTGACAACCTGATGCCGTATATTCTGGCAGCAGTGAAGGCCTATGCCACGCTGGGCGAAATCGCAGACGTATTCAGAGGGGTATTCGGGAAGCATACCGAAACGGTTGTTTTATAATCATGATTGAACCACAGAGCAACAGAGCAACTGAGAAAATCTACATTGATGCTGATATAACCAACCGAATTATTGGTTGTGCCATTGAAGTCCACAAAATATTGGGACCAGGACTTTTAGAGTCAGTATATGAATCGTGCCTTGCATTTGAAGTGACGAAATCAGGTTTTCTGGTCGAACGGCAGAAGCCTCTACCCGTTTGCTATAAAGGACTCATATTTAACGAGGGGTTCCGCCTTGACTTGTTTGTGGAAGAAAAAGTAATTGTTGAATTGAAGTGCGTTGAAAAAATCCTGCCGATTCATGAGGCTCAGATTTATACGTATTTGAAGCTAACAGGGATTAAGACCGGACTGCTGATAAATTTTAACACAAAACTTCTGAAAGACGGAATTATAAGAATTGCCTGTTGATATTGACTTTCTCTGTTGCTCTGTTGCTCTGTGGTTCATAAAAAGGGTTTAAAAATGCTTACAAAAATCAACCATATCGGCATAGCCGTAAAATCCCTGAACGACGCACTCCCATTCTACCGTGATCAACTCGGCATGGCCTTTCTCGGTACTGAAGAGGTTGCCGAACAGAAGGTCAGGGTTGCCATGTTACAGGTAGGCGAGTCCAAGATCGAATTGCTTGAGCCGACCTCCGAAGAAAGCCCGGTGGCAAAGTTTTTAGAAAAGAATGGCCCCGGAATTCATCATCTGGCCTACGAGGTAAATGACATCGAGGCGGCCATCGCCAAGTTGCTGTCAGACGGCGCCCGCATGGTTGATGAAAAGCCGCGTAAAGGCGCACACGGCGCACGGATAGCCTTTGTTCATCCCAAAAGCAGCGTCGGTGTGCTTACCGAACTTTGTCAGCCAGGGCACTGATTGAAGCTATAACCCTGTTTTTTTGCTTGACATTCGTTTGATTTATTGTATATTTCGCCAAACCAAATAGAACGAGATCCTGAAACATACGATCCTAACAAGTAGCTAACCGATTGATACTAAAAAGGTTTCCAGCATGTGCTGGCGACAGAGACCGGGAGCGAAACACACTGTGAACGTTTCAGAAAAAAACATACAATGCGATATATTTTTATACCTTTGGGCATCCGGGTTCGGTTCCGGCTGATCAGAGGTATTTGTGTTTCTGGCGGCTCATTTAGTAGCAGATAGTCGTTCATGAGTATCGGTGCCAAATTTAGAGGAAAGGTGGTGGGTGGCGGCAAGAATTGGATTTTTGTAAACGGAAGAATCAGGAAAGTTAACCGCAGTAGTACCAAGCATCTTATAAAAATTGAAGGAGGCACACACATGAGTTTGAAAAAAACAGTAGCAATCGCAGTAGCAGCAGGGGCCCTGGCCGCTATTTCCGTACCGGCAATGGCATTTGAGAACGAGTTTCACGGCATGTTCCGTCTGCGCGGGATCATGTCAAACTATGAGAACGCAGCAACCGGCGTTCTGGCAGCGAGCCCCAAAGACAGAACAACCACCGTGTTCGAGCAGCGCGCCCGTCTCCAGTATATTGCCAAAGCCAGCGACGATCTGAAACTGGTTACACATTTTGAGGTTGACTCCAGCTGGGGCGATACAGGCGGAGCAACAGGTGGTCGCGGCCTGGGTGGCGGCGTTGGCGCGGACAGCGTCAACCTCGAAACCAAGAATGTATACCTTGATTTCAAGATTCCTTCCACTCCGGTCAACGCCAAGGTTGGTATCCAGGGCTTTGCCGATGCCTACAAAGGCATTTTCCTGCTTGACGACATAGCTGCCGCAGTATTCTCAGCAAAAATGGACGCTGCGACGGTAACCGCCGGCTTCTCCCGTCTGATGGACAACGGAGGATACCTCGCTGCTTCTACTTCTCCGACGGGACAGAAAACTGCCGACCTTTATCTGTTGGACGGCAAGTTCAACGTTGCCAAGGACACCACTGTTGGCGCTTCCTATTATCTGCTCCGCAATGACTACAACTACAGGACTTCCGACATTCACATGCTCGGCCTGAATGCCGCTGCCAAGCTTGGTCCTGCCGACCTTGACGCATTCTTTGTCTTCCAGACCGGAGAACTCGGAACATTGGCCGCCAAGCAGAAGTTGACCGCCTGGGCTGGCCAGGTTGGCGCCAAAGTTGCGCTTGGTCCCGGCGCTCTCCGCAGCCAGTTCCTGTATGCATCCGGCGATGACGGCAAAAATGCATCCAAAGCAAAAGCCTTCCAGAGCGTTAATGGCTTTGTTGGCCAGTCAAGCAGCTTCTACACTGCAAAAATGCTGCTCCTGATGAGAAACGTGTATGCCATGGATTCCGACAAGGCGATTATCGGCTCCACCAACAACGTAAACCAGGGTTTGATGTTCTTCAACCTCGGCTATGACGCCAAGTTCAGCGACAAGCTGGGCGCTACCTTCAACGTTGGCCTGGCCGGAGTTGACAAGCGTAACACCGTGACTGCTTCCGACAGCAAGTTCGTCGGTACCGAGCTTAACGCTGGCGTGGACTACAAGCTTTACAGCAACCTGACCGCCGCGTTCAACGCCGGTTATGTCATCCTTGGCGATTACTACAAGCAGGCCGCCGGCGTATCCAAACTTGCTAATCCTTACCTGACCGAAGTAATGCTGAACTACACATTCTAATTTGAATCACATCTGATGTGCCTTAGGGCGGGAGAAATCCCGCCCTTTTTTTATGGTCTTTCCTTTGACGATTGCTAGGAGCTGTGATACATTCACGCCATCGAAAATCCGGGGGGCTTTATGCAAAAAGATCATCTCACAATATTGCTGGAATCAATTGACAGTAAGGTTCAATTGACAATGGAAGCTGTTTCGGCACTCGACAAAAAGATTGATGATGTCGAAGAAAGATTGACTGAGAAGATTGAGATTGTTGATTGCAGAGTCATGGGGCTCAGCAAACGCCTGGATGCGGTTGAAGAACGCCTGTCGAGGGAAATTTCTGAGGTTCGCACAGATCTTGACGCACACCGCAACAACACCGAACTGCACCACGCACAACCAAAACGTTCCTTAAAGAGAGCATAATCCCCTTGAATCCAAAATCAAAAATA
>JACRCG010000245.1 GCA_016219145.1 Deltaproteobacteria bacterium
CCGGAATGGATAGCTTCGGCAAAGGCAGAAACCTGATTGACAGCAGACTCGATCTCCAGCCGCATTGCAGCGCTTGGCGCCAGAGACGGGTTTCTCAGCCAGTAGTGGCCGACCATGCGCCCTTCATCAGGATTGGCAATGGCGCCTTTTTCCAGAGCGGCCATCTCCTGTAGGGCCTTGCCGATAGCCGGTCGCATCTCTTCAAAGAAAGCGTCACTGAACTTCATCCGGCTGATATCGAGGCTCAGGCCGATTTCAGGCGCACTGCACAGGTACTGGGTATAGCGTTTCCAGAGAGTTTGTTCGCTCATTTGCGTCTCGTTTCCTATTGGATGACTTTGATTGACTTAAGGGCAAAGGAGGCTGCTTCGTGCTGATTCCAGGGATGGCTGAAGATGTAGAGGTATACCGGCGCCCCCGGTTTCAGCCATGAAATCTGGGCATCTGTTTTTGTCCCGTGCGATGTGCTGGCTTCAACTGCGCCGGGGCGAATCGACAGGGTCACATTCTTGGGCGCCAGTGCGGGAGTCTTGCTCTCGCCCCCCTTATCACCCTGATTCTGGGTGTTTACCAGATAGGCCTTGCCTTCGATGAAGGTCGGTTTTCCCCAGTGAAACCAGACATTCTGTGTAACCCAGACGTCAGCGTTTTTCGACTGGGAGAGAGCAATAACATATCCAGTTGTTGCCGACGGATCAAAGTCAAAACTGATTTTGAGAGGTTTCTCTGCCATGCCGGCATCGACCGAAAAGAGCGGGGTGCGGGACATGATCCCGGTCTTGCCCCACGAATTACCGGCCGGGACCGAAACAGCCAGTTTGCCGGGCGATACTTTGGCGAAACGCTCGAAATTGCCACCGACCACCTGAATCTGCTCCCAGATGGTGGACAGTCCGCTGCTGAAATCCTCTGTCAGCAGAGGTGCGTTGCTTGCCGGTTGGCCTGATGAAGTGCCGGAGTCGGCAAAAAACATCGATGAGATCAGTGCTGTGTCATAGCTCAGCGAGGTGCCGTCGGTAAGCTTGATCACCAGCGTTGAAGCGGATGAAAAAGAAGCGCTGGCAAACAGTAAACAGGTTGCAACTAATGCTGTTTTTACGGAAAAATTCCTTCGCATGGCGTAGCCTCCTCTGTAAAAATTAGAGAGGCGCGGTTGTCCGCGCCTCCGATTATCTGAACTACTTCCTGATGTTGGTGAACACATCGTGTCCCTTGAAGAGTGAAGTGGAATCGAGTTCATCCTCGATGCGCAGCAGCTGGTTGTATTTGGCGACACGATCGGTGCGGCAGAGAGAGCCGGTCTTGATCTGTCCGGAGTTGACCGCCACGGCCAGATCGGCCAGGGTGGTGTCTTCAGTCTCGCCCGAACGGTGGGAAATGACGGTGGTGTAACCAGCCCGCTTGGCCATCTCGATCGCCTCCAGTGTTTCCGTCAGGGTACCGATCTGGTTGAGCTTGATCAGGATCGAGTTGGCGATTCCTTTCTGGATGCCCTCTTTCAGGATTTTCGGGTTGGTGACGAACAGGTCGTCCCCTACGATCTGGATCCGTTTGCCGAGGCGGTCGGTCAGCAGTTTCCAGCCATCCCAGTCGTTCTCGGCCATGCCGTCTTCGATAGAGATGATAGGGTATTTGTTGACCAGGTTCTCATAAAAATCAACCATCTGAGCGGGTGTCTTTTTCTTCTGCTTCTCGTTCTCCAGGGTGTAGACATTCTTTTTCTTGTCGTACAGTTCCGATGAGGCCACATCCAGCGCCAGCAGAACATCTGTGCCCGGCTTGTATCCGGCCTTGGTAATGGCCTCCATGATGACTTCCAGTGCTTCCTCGTTGGACTTCAGGTCTGGAGCAAAGCCGCACTCATCGCCTACGGCGGTGTTGTAACCCTTGCTTTTCAAGACCCCTTTCAGGGCGTGGAAGATTTCAGCCCCCATGCGCAGTGCTTCCTTGAAGCTTCCGGCACCGGCCGGCATGATCATGAATTCCTGGATATCGACGTTGTTGTCGGCGTGGGCGCCGCCGTTGATAATGTTCATCATCGGCAGCGGCAGTTCGCGGGCATTGGCCCCGCCGATATACTTGTAGAGCGGCAGCCCGGCCTCTTCAGCGGCTGCCTTGGCCACCGCCAGCGACACTCCCAGGATGGCGTTGGCGCCCAGCTTGCTCTTATATTCGGTGCCGTCCAGTTCGATCATCTTCATGTCGATACCGACCTGATCATCAGCGTCCATCCCGATGATCTCATCGGCGATCTCGTTGTTGACATTGTCGACGGCTTTCAGAACACCTTTGCCCAGATAACGCTTCTTGTCGCCATCACGCATTTCAAGGGCTTCACGTTCGCCGGTGGATGCGCCGGAGGGCACAGCGGCGCGTCCGAAAGCGCCGGACTCAAGATACACTTCAACTTCCAGTGTCGGATTTCCGCGGGAATCAAGAATCTCTCTGGCGTACACATCTACGATTTCACTCATTACTGCCCCCTTGCACGAAAATGATTTATTTTGGAGATGTCCTCTCCGTGATGATATCTGAACCGTATACCATAAATAATTCAAAATTACAGCAGTGGCGCTAAAATATGTTACGCTTACGCTATCAGCTCCCAAAATATCCAGCTCTGCTTCCCATTGCCATTCAATTATGGTATGACAAAAAACGGCACTTTGGTGTTTGTATAAACTCAGGCTTGAAGACAGGTATGCTATGCCAACTGACTCACTCGATAAATTGACCATTAACAAGACCAGGCAGAATTCTCCGGGCGGTTCCAAACGCAGCCGTGTACGCAATTCAATCATCGCCGCTATTCTGATAGCAGCGATTGTCGCAGTAGTCATCTTCTCCCGTAATCGGCCTGTTGTCATCGAACTGACCAGTGTCAGCCAGTTTTTCCCCACCCAGTCTTTCACCGTTTTAAATGCCGGCGGCTATGTTGTGGCGCAACGCAAGGCGGCGGTTGCATCCAAAACGACCGGCCGGCTTGAATGGATCGGCGTTGAAGAGGGGAGCAGGGTCAAGGGCGGACAGATTATCGCGCGGCTTGAGAACAAGGATCTTGAGGCTGTTGTAGGCCAGGCGGAAGCTGCGCTTCAGAACTCCAGGGCCAATCTTGATCAGGTCAGGAGTGAGCTGACTGATGCCGAACAGAATTTCCGCAGACAGAAGGATATGTTAAGGCAGGGCATCGTTTCCCAGGCCGAATTTGATGCCGCCGAGGCCCGTTTCAAGCGGGCTACAGCCGCCACAGCCGGAGCAGAAGCCGGAATCCGCAGCGCAGCGGCTTCTCTGCAGGGCGCAAAAGTCGGCCTTGATTACAGCCTGATTCGGGCCCCATTTGATGCGGTCGTGCTGACCAAGAATGCCGATGTCGGCGATATCATCACGCCTCTGGGAGCGGCCGCCAATGCCAAGGCGGCGGTGTTCACCATCGCAGATCTGGGGTCTGTGCAGGTTGAGGCGGATGTGTCCGAATCCAATCTGTCCCAGATCAAAAAGGGGCAGCCCTGCGAAATTACCCTGGACGCCCTGCCCGGAAGCCGTTTCAGGGCTGTTGTGCATACCGTCGTGCCGACGGCGGACAGAAGCAAGGCCTCTGTTATGGTAAAAATCCGTTTTCTGGAGCGCGACGAACGCATTTTTCCGGAGATGAGCGCCAAAGTTGCATTTCTGGGGCGGGAAGCGCTGCCGGAGGATAAAATTTCCCGTATCGTGATAAACCCGGCCGCGATTGTGACCCGTGACGGTCGCGAAGGGGTCTTCCTGATCAATGATGAGAGGGCGGTTTTTACTCCGATCGTCCGCGGTCAAAAACTGGGTGATCTGCTTGAAATCAAGGGGCTCAAATCGGGAGACAAGCTGGCGCTGAAGCCTCTTGACAGGTTGAAGGACGGTTCAAAAATTACACTGCCGGAGAAAAAATAGCATGGCAGTTATTGCGGCGCAGGATATTATCGTTTCGCTCAGCTCGGTTTCCAAATCCTACCGGCGCGGTGACCAGGCCGTTCCGGTGCTGGACGGGATCAGTTTTGACATCGTCCGGGGGGAGTTTCTGGCATTGATGGGGCCATCCGGCTCCGGCAAGTCAACACTCCTGAATCTGATTGCCGGCATCGACACGGTAGACAGCGGTTCGATCGTTGTTAACGGAGTCGATATCGCCTCACTTGGAGAAGCTGATCTGGCGCGTTGGCGAGCAGCAAACGTCGGTTTTATCTTTCAGTTCTACAATCTGATACCTGTTCTGACCGCCTACGAGAATGTCGAACTGCCTCTGCTTTTGACCCCGCTCTCGCGCCGCGAACGCCGTGAACATGTTGAAACCGCCCTTGCTGTCGTCAGTTTGCAGGACCGCATGGAACATCATCCCTCCCAGCTTTCCGGAGGCCAGCAGCAGCGGGTTGCTATTGCCCGGGCTATTGTGACCGATCCGGCCATATTGGTGGCTGACGAGCCGACCGGAGATCTGGACCGGGTTTCAGCCGGCGAGATTCTGGGATTGATGGGTCGCCTGAACGCCGAATTCGGCAAGACCATCATCATGGTGACCCATGACCCGCGTGCCGCCGAAAAAGCCCATATTATCCGCCAGCTTGAAAAAGGTGTGCTGAACGATGTTTCTGCTTAAGCTGCTTTCCAGGAATGCGCTCAGACATCGTCTGCGCACGCTTCTGACAATCCTCGGCATCACGGTGGCCATCCTGGCTTTCGGGCTCCTGCGGACCGTTGTCGGCGCCTGGTACGCCGGTGTCAACGCCTCGTCGTCCGCGCGTCTGATAACCCGCAATGCGGTGTCACTGGTTTTTTCGCTCCCGATCGCCTATCAGGAGCGGATCAGGCGGATTGAAGGGGTGGCGGGCGTCTCTTATGCCAACTGGTTCGGCGGAATATTCATTAACGAAAAGAACTTTTTTCCAAATTTTGCCATCGAGCCGCAGAGCTACCTGGCGCTCTATCCTGAATTTGTCCTCGATCCGGACGAAAAGCGAGCCTTTATCCTGGACCGCAAAGGGTGCGCAGTCGGGAAAAAACTGGCTGATCGATTTGGCTGGAAGGTCGGCGATTCCGTGCCGCTTAAAGGCACCATATTTCCCGGCAACTGGGAATTTGTCGTGCGGGCCATCTACACCGGCGCCGAAAAATCCACCGATGAGAGCCAGTTTTTTTTCCATTGGGAGTATTTGAATGAAACGCTCAAAAAAACTATTCCACGGAGAGCCGACCAGGCCGGTGTTTACATTGTCGGCCTGAAAAATCCGCTGTCCGCAGCCGAGGTTTCGCTGGCGCTGGATGCGGTCTTTAAAAATTCACTGGCTGAAACCATGACTGAAACTGAAAAGGCTTTTCAGCTCAGCTTCGTCTCCATGACCGAAGCGATCGTAGTGGCTATCCGGATAGTTTCTTTCGTAGTCATAATCATAATAATGATAGTCGTTGCCAATACGATGGCCATGACCGCCCGCGAGCGAATCGGTGAATACGCCATATTCAAGGCGTTAGGGTTTCGTGGCTATCATATCGCCGGGATGATTTTCGGTGAATCACTGTTCATTGCATTGACAGGCGGCCTCACCGGGATTCTGCTGACTTTTCCGGTGGCCAGGAAGTTTGGCGAGGTGATGGGGGCCTTTCTACCAGTCTTCCAGGTGGACAGGATGACACTGTATCTGGATATCGCTTTCTGTTTTCTGGTTGGAGTTGTTGCCGCACTTTTCCCGACCTGGCGTGCGGTGCGCATCAGGGTTGCAGACGGGTTGAGAAGGATAGGATAGGAGAAAACATGAAGATCAGAATTCTGGTCGTGGATGATGAGTTAAGCATGCGGGAATTTCTCTCGATCCTTCTGGAGCGTGAGGGATACGATGTTTCGGTTGCCGGAAGCGCCGAAGAAGCGCTGCGTCTGATCGAGTTGTCGCTGTTTGATCTGGTGCTTTCCGATGTCCAGATGCCCGGTTTAAGCGGAATAGAGCTGCTTTCGCGCATCAAGCGGATCTCCCCGGAAACCGGGGTTCTGATGGTCACCGCCTTTTCGGCCGCCGAGCAGGCGGTCGAGGCGATGAAGCTGGGCGCATACGATTACATCGCCAAACCGTTCAAGATTGAAGAAATCAAGCAGTTGGTAAAAAACGCTCTCGAAAAACAGGGCTTGAAGCGTGAA
>JACRCG010000246.1 GCA_016219145.1 Deltaproteobacteria bacterium
CAGATTCTATAAGATAGAGATCTCTAAGGGCTCCAGCTCGCCGATGACCCGCTCCAGCTCGCCGGTGGAGGAACAGTCACCGATTTCGGTTATAGTTAAGGCAGAATCTAGGCAGCGATTTTCCGCCAGTCCGCTGACTTCTCTGTTTGCTGCTCATTTGCCTCAGCATCTCCAGAAACGGGAAGCTGAACAGATAGAAGCCGATATCCTGGCCGATGACCGGGTCCGGCATGCCGACATTGACGCCGCTTCTAAAGAGCAGCAGTTCCTCCCAGCGCATGGCGCCCCAGTTAGCAGCAAAGAGCATCAAAACGATGCTGACAAGCATGCTTACCGGCCTGACAAGGCGGGATATTTCATCCCTGTCAATCCGGAGAGAACCACCCCCCACGATGTATACGCCGTTATCAGGGAATTGCGCCCTGTTGGCATAGTAAAGATTTATCTGTACAAAGACGAACAGAACCCCGCCGAAAAGCAGGCCGGCCGCACTCTTGGCATACAGTGTCGTAGTGAACACCGATGAGAAGCCTGTCTCGACGAAGAAGAGCCAATCGGTGTAAAAATTGAGCAGGGAAAATGCGAAAGGCAGTGTTAAGGCAACGAGAACGAAAAATATAAATGACTTGTTTTTCAACATGCTACACCCCTTTCCGGGTCGTTATGCGCCTTATTCAAGTGACTTGACATCAACAGCAAAATATTCCGATTCGCCAAAGCAGTTAGTTGGGACACCCTTGTGCTGCTCGTAGAACAGCGCTACCTTTTTGCCCATGGACGAATTGATTTTGCCGATTACCGTCTTGTCACGCACTGAAAACTGGAACTTTTCCGGCAGGGCGCCCGGCACCGGCAGCATCTGCAACTCTCCTTCCCAGGTTTTGCAAAGCCACCCTTTTTCGGAAAACTTTTGCACGTAGCCGATCCTCTCGCCTTTGGAATAGCTCCAGGTAAGCACAACCTTGAGATAGCCTGCGCAAAGAACGACTACGACTATAATCAGCAGCAGCGCTATTCTGACAGCCTTTTTTCTTATTTCCTCACCAGTCATCTTTTCTCCAATCCATATTTATTCACGCCTGGGCGATGTCAAATAATTTCCTGCGCCTTGGCCTCAGCCTTGAGCCAGGCATACACAACCGGAGCTGCAACCAGGCCGGCTATACCAAATACTGCCTCCATAAGCAGCATTGCGCTCAACAGTTCCCAGGCGGTCGCCTGCACTTCATGTCCTACAATTCTGGCATTCATGAAATATTCAGCCTTGTGTATCAGCACCAGAAAAAGCAGTGAGGCGATTCCAACCCCCGGGGATACGCCCAGGCTGATAACTACAATCACCGTATTTGATACAAGGTTTCCCACGACCGGAAGCATACCGACGGCAAAAGTGAGCAAAACCAGAATCGTTGCCATTGGGAGATGGACACCGAAGAGCGGCAGTGCGACCAGTAGGTATACTGCTGTAAAGGCCGTATTAAGTCCGGAAATCTTTACCTGGGCAAAAACTACCTTGTCAAAAGCTGTGACTAGATTTCGTAATCTGGCACGCATCGCACAAATAAATGGCGGGGCCTTGTCGTGTTCTGTGAAATGGTGAACGGCAGCCATTCCGCCAACAACCATCCCCAGCAGGATGTGAGCGAATACCTTGAGCCCTTCCATCCCGACTACTGATATTTTCTGGACATGATCACCCATCATCTCGACCAGCAGCTGGCGCAGCCCTTCAATTGTAGTCGGCAGCACATCAGCAACCTGATCGGGCAGAGTCCGGCGAAGACTCACAAGCGTGTCTACCACAGTAGTCATCAGGGCAGAAATGCCCTGGCTGCTGCCGATGAACGACCAGATAATGGCACAGGCGCTTGCCAGGCTGGTTGTCACACAAAGCGCAACAACCCCCAGAGCGGCCTTGCGTGCAAAGCGCGTCATGTTTTTCGGGAGATGTCTGGCCAGCTTCAGAGTCAGGACATACACCGCAAGTCCGGCAAACACTGCTGGCAGGAGATGGAAACGCAGAACCAGAAATATGGCGATTGCTGCCAGCAGATAGCTGATAGTGGTGTGTTTAGACATTGCCAAACCTCGTGAATCTATTTGGGTTGACCTGTTGGTGCTTCAGAATTTGCTTCTCCATATTGATTGTGAAGTTTGACCGGGGTGCCCCTCCGCAGCCGCAGATTGAGCATCTCAACCAATACCGAGAACGCCATTGCAAAATAGATGTACCCCTTGGGAATGTGCATGTCAAGGCCGTCGCCGATCAGTGCAACGCCTATCAGCAGCAAGAAACTGAGCGCCAGCATCTTGATGGTCGGATGTCGTTCAACAAAGGCACTGATTTTACCCGAAAAGAGCATCATGAACGCAACCGCAATGACGACGGCGGCGACCATGACAGCCAGCTGACTGGCCATTCCCAGGGCAGTGATGATTGAATCCAGTGAAAATACGATATCCAGCAGGAGTATCTGGACAATCACCGCGCCAAAGTTTGCACCGGCACGCGCAGCAACATGCTCTTCCTCACCTTCCAGTTTCTCATGAATCTCCATCGTGCTTTTCCAGATCAGGAACAGGCCGCCCGACAAAAGGATCAGGTCACGACCTGAGATCTCATTACCCAGCACTGTAAACAGTGGAGATGTCAGCCCCATCAGCCAGGTCAGAGAAAACAGCAGCGCGATGCGGATAAACATCGCCAGACCCAGGCCCACCAGCCGGGCTTTCTCCTGCTGATGAACGGGGAGTTTGCCGGCCTGTATGGAGATAAATATGATATTGTCAATACCAAGTACGATTTCAAGTGCGCTCAGTGTTATCAGCGCCATCCAGACCTGCGGATCAGTTAACCAGTCCATTTGGTACAAGTCCCCTTTATTATCTTCAGATTATTTTGCTTGCAATCTCTCCATCCTTAACCCGGATTATTCTTTCGGCCCGCTTGGCAACTTCGTCACTATGGGTGACGATCACCACCGTTTTCCCCTGCCGATGTAGTCCCTGCAACAGATCCAGCACTTCGGCTTCGGCTACGGAATCAAGGTTACCGGTCGGTTCGTCCATCAGCAGTATATCAGGATCATTGGCCAGCGCCCTGGCAATGGCCACCCGCTGCTGCTGTCCACCTGAGAGTTGCCCCGGCTTCGAGCCCGCCTTCTCCGTCAGTCCTACCACTGCCAGCAACTCCTCCGCCCGGACCCGCTGCTTGCTTTCAGGAATCCCCGCCAGCATCATGGCGATTTCAATATTCTCGATTGCGGTCAAACCCTGCAGAAGATTGAAGAATTGAAACACGAAGCCGACCCGCTTACCTCGCAGGCTGGCCAGTTCATTGTTTGCCATACGACTTATTTCGGTGTCGCCGATATAAACCTTGCCTCCGCTTGGCCGGTCAAGTCCGCCAATCAGGTGCATGAGCGTACTTTTGCCGTGGCCGGATGGGCCGACAATACAGGTGAATGATCCTTGCGGTATCTCCAGGGAGACATCTTTAAGGGCGAAAGTGGTAATTTCACCAATAGTATAGGATTTGGCGGCATGAACTGTGCGGATGATGTTATTCATAGCTGATTGCCTCCACCGGCGACAGACGCGCTGCCCGCCAGGCCGGGTAAAGTCCGGCCAGAATGGCTATGACTGTTGAAAACAGAATTGATGCAGCGATGATCCCGGGATCAAGCAGCGAGCCGCTGCAGGAACCTTTGACCATGGTGGTGAAGGCGTTCTGGGATATGTACGGCGCTGCAAC
>JACRCG010000247.1 GCA_016219145.1 Deltaproteobacteria bacterium
GAATGGTTTCTTTAAGCATAAAGGCCAGCATCTCTTTCAGACACTCAAGTGTGGCGTGTTCTCCTGCTGGAAACTCCCTCGGATCAAGCTCCAGCGTCACCGTACGTTGATATTCAGTGCTGCGCAGATGGTTAAGAAAACGGGTCAGCGGCAGGATCCCTCGCCCCGGCAGCAGATGCTCCCGCCCATGTCCGTAATCGGAAAAATGGATGTTCCGGATACGGCCTGTTTCGTAGAACAGAAAGAAATCATTGATAAAGCTGGTATGCCCCGAACCCATGTGTGTACAGTCAAAAGTCATATAAAGATTGTGTTCCTTAATGAATTCAACCATCCGCTGCGGTTTGGCAAGAATATTGGGATTGATCTTGTATTCTCCGACCCAGGGCATGTTTTCGACTGTTACCATCACCTTGCCGTTCATTCCGACCTCTTGCTGAAAATCACGCACTTTATAAAGCCAGCGCCAGAAAGATATTTCCAGCCCCATCCAGGCGGGAGGGTGAAAATTGACCAGCGGGATTCCGCATTCCGAGGCAATTTCTACGCTCTTTTTAAGAGCTTCCACCGGATCGCCCCATCCGTCCAGCAGCATAAAGGGTGAGTGAATGGAATGGATGGTTGTAATTTTCTGGAGATCACTAACCAGCTTGACAGGATCGACTCCGACAAAGTCCTGATTGATGATCAGCTCAACGCCGTCAAAACCGGCCTCGGCAGCCAGTTCGAATACCCTCCGCAGCGGCAGCGTATACAAGCTCCCTGTTGAAAGAGAAATCAGCATGAAAAGCCCTCACCCGGCCTTTGGCCACCCTCTCCCAGAGCGAGAGGGTGAACGGTATCCTCTCGCCCTCCGGGAGAGAGATAGAGAGAGGGGACATCGAAAAGCTGAATACGAGCCAGCGAAGATAGAGACATAATTTGGAATTGGAGCAATTTCATCAGTTATCCGGACAGCCGTGAACATCTTTGGCCAGAAAACGCCGCATCTCCTCTGACGGGGGCGAACTGCGTCTTGAAACCGCCATCATGACAATCATCACCAGCGGCGCTCCGATAAATGCTGATGAAGTGACCGGAAACAGGCGGGATACAAACGGCAGCGCATCCCCCAGAAAAAACGGGGCGAAGGTAATCGCCACGCCGGTCAGCATACCGCTGATCACGCCGGCCGAATTGGCGCGGCACCACCATATCCCCAGCAGAAAAGCGGGAAAAATGGTATTGCCGGCCAGAGCAAAGGCAAAGGCGGCAATTTCTGCTATCATTCCCCACGGTTTCAAGGTTAACGCCGTAACTATGGCCGCCATGATCAGAAAGAAAGCTTTAGCCGCAACAACCTTTTCCTTTTCGGTGGCATCCGGACGGATCAGGCGCGGATAAATATCGTAAGAAAAAGATGCCGATCCACTCAAAAGAAGTGCCGCCGAAGCCGAAAAAGCGGCGATCATCCCGCCCGCAGCCAGAAGACCTGTCACCCAACGCGGCAGCCCGCCCAGCCCGGCCGCCGTCAGCACAACCATATCGGCCGCCTGGACATCATCGGCACTGAAAGGAATGTTGTTCCGCGCTTCAAACAGTCGGGCCAGCACACCGTAAGCGGGCGCCGACCAGTAGATCAGCGCAATGAAAAACAGCCCCCAGACGACCCCCCAGCGAGCATCGCGAATACCGGGCACCGCATAAAAACGCGAAAGCACATGCGGCAGCCCGGCTGTGCCGAACATCAGTGTAAAACAGAGCGCCAGCCACTCGAACAGGGTGGTATTGCGAAATGGTTCCGACCAGGCGAAACCGAACTGGTGGTGAAGATCGCCGATGGCGGCACCGTAACCGAACTGGGGCAATATCCAGAAATAGCCCAGTTTGCGAGTCAGCAGCATCAGTGGCAGAATAAAGGCGATAATCAGGACGAAATACTGAAGTTTCGGGTTGCGGGCCGCTCCCATGACTCCGGAGACGACAACAAATGATACCAGCAGCAGAGCGCCGACCATAACCGCCGGAATATAGTCGATCCCGAACAGCCAGGACACCAGCAGGGCTATACCCCGAAACTGGGCTACACTGTAAATGATTGTGATGACAATCAGAATACAGGCCGTCAGAGTGCGAGCAAAATCGGACTCATAGCGGAAACCGACGAAATCGGAGGCGCTGAATTTGCCGAAACGCCTGATCTGGGTAGCCATAAGCACCAGCAGCAGCACATAGCCGCCGGTCCATCCCACCACGAAGGCCATGGCATAATAACCCTTCAGATAGAACATGCCGGCCAGCCCCATAAAGCTGGCTGCGCTCATCCAGTTACTGGCTATGGCTGCGCCCATACCGACCCGTCCGGTATAAAGACCCCGCAGTCCGTATTCCGAGGGCATGCCTCTTCGGTTACGCAGACCTGAAATAAAGAACAGGGCGAACAGGCCGATCACAATGGCAAGCGGCAGAAGTTTCAGTGTGCTGAATTCCATCTACCCTTCCTCCCTGCCGGAGCGTTTTACACGAAAACGGATCGAACCATCCTGATTGCCGGCATTGCCGGCATGCCGGTCCATCCAGTAGTTGAAAAGAAAACAGATGATTATGAACCAGAGCGGCAGAAACTGGCCGGTCAGCCAGAAATGAACCGGCAGATTGAAAAATGTCAGCTCATCCAGCAGCAGCGCTGAATAATTCGCCTCCAGCAGATAGATGAAGATCTGTATACCGACAATGGCGATCAGCCACCCCGCCAGTATCAACTTGATAACACGAATCTCGCTCCGCATGGTTTCCCCGCGCGGCCTGAAAAAGCTGAAACTTTTTATCGTACTCTTCTCGTCCATGATTTCTCCTCTGTTCCAGCGCAGATCCGGTTACAATTCCTTCCTGTAATGAACGTAATAAATCGGCTGGCCCAACTCCAGAAAGCGCCGCATATATTTTGAAACCGGGTACCCTTCCAGAGCATGACGGAACTTGTCCGGAGCCAGTTGATTTTCAAACCCACTCTGCCCGGCCATGAACTCGGCCACATCCAGGCCGTAGTCAACAAAATCGGTTGCAAAATAGAAATCCGCCCCCGGCAGCATGAAGCCTGAAAGATAGGAGACAAAAGAGCTGTTGACCAGCCGGCGCTTGCGATGGCGCAGTTTCGGCCACGGATCCGGGCAGTTGATAATGACCGCCCGCAGCGACTCCGGCGGGATGCCGGCATCTATAAAACTGCGTGCCTCGGCCCGCACTACCCGCACGTTGCTGAGCCCGGCCTTGTCAATCCGCTTGCAGGTCTTCAGGCAGCCCTTGTTATAAAAATCAAGGGCGATAAAGTTCCAGCCGGGATGCAGCGCTGCCATCTGAACTATAAAATCACCAACGCCGCAGCCGATTTCAAGTACCAGCGGATTGTCGTTTCCAAATATACCGCCCCACTGCGGTGCAGGCCCTGCCTCATCCC
>JACRCG010000242.1 GCA_016219145.1 Deltaproteobacteria bacterium
CTGCTGGCGACTGTCAGCGTTCATAACGCCCATGCCGCCTCTGCGGTCAAGTTCAAACCACTGGGGGTGGCCGGGCAGGACTCCAGAAATGTGCCTCTCAAGAGTCCTGAAGGGGTCGCCTGCGGTCCAACCTCAGTGCTGGTTTCCGATACCGGCAATGGCAGGCTGGTCCGTTACAGCCTGGTAAACGATGATCTCAAGGAGGGGACCGAGATCAGGCTGTCCCAGTTAACCTATCCGCTCCGTGCAAAGCTGACTCCCAAGGGAGAAGCGCTGGTACTGGATGGCAGGAGTCGCAGGATCGTCCGCGTCGCAGCCGACAACTCTTTCGCCTCCTACCTGGACCCACAGAACGTTCCGGCGCCCGCAACGATAGTAACCCGCAGTCTGGCGGTGGATGTCGGGGGCAACATCTACCTGGTCGATATTATGGGTGAAAGGCTGCTGGTACTGGACCCGAATGGCGTCTTTGTCCGCCAGATACCGTTTCCGGCGGATTCCGGTTACATCTCTGATGTCGCAGTTGACCAGCAGGGAACGATTCTGATTCTTGACAGCCAGAAGGACCAGGTTTTCCGGGCAGCTTCAAACGAGAACGCTTTCAAGGTCATGGCCAAGGATCTCCGGAATTATCTCTTCTATGCAGTTTCCATCGAAACTGACAGCAGGGGGCGGGTATACCTGGTTGATCAGAATGACAACGGAGTGGTCTTGCTTGGCCCGGACGGGGCTTTCCTGGGGCGATACCTTAATTTCGGCTGGAAGCCGGGGCAGATTTTCTATCCATCGCAGGGATGTCTGAGCGGTAATGACATTTTTGTGATAGCCGATCGCGATAACAGCCGTATCCAGCTATTCAAGCTTCAATGAGAGTCAGGAATCGACAGTGATATGAAACAACGGCAGAGCATTTTATGGATAAAGTGATTACGACATATTATGTCTTGTTTGTGCTGGCCGCGTCATTGATGCCTGCGATAGCGTCAGGCTTCGGTGCGCAGGCTTCATATCCCGATGGCTTTCACAACGGAGGTACCGGGAATTGCGAGGGGTGCCATGCCGGCCGTCCTGCGTCAGCACTCAGGAACACATCCTCCGCTGCGAAGGGAGGCGCTACCCCTGCAGGCCTGCCTCGGCAAAGCATGCTTAACGGCAGTGACCCCAGTTCCACATGCCTGATCTGCCACTCGGCACCGGCAGGGCAGAAGCAGCCTTCAGGCTTTCTGATCGCTTCCAGTCGCGAGTCGCTTTCCGCTGTAGCGCAGACACCGTCGCAGTTAACTCCTGGTGGCGATTTCGGCTGGCTGCTCAAGACATACAAGTGGTCGTCCAAGGGTGGAGGGGCGAATGACTCGTTCAGTCCCGGCGACAGCCATGGCCATAATGTCGTGGCGCAGGACTATGGTTTCAGCGCTGATATGGTCAATGCCGTTGCGCCGGGCGGCACTTATCCGGCAGACAGGTTGTCCTGCATCAGCTGCCATGATCCTCACGGCAATTATCGCCGGTCTGCCAGTGGGGCTATCGGCTTGAGCGGCATGCCGATCAGGTCCTCCGGCTCCTACAGCGACAGCGCGGATCCGGACTCCGCCGGCACGGTGGGCACCTATCGCCTGCTGGCCGGAGTGGGATATCAGCCTGCTTCGCTGGCAGGAGATTTTGCTTTCAAGGCCGATCCGCCGGCGGCGGTTTCGCCCCCGGCATATAACCGTGCAGAGACAAGTGCCGATACCAGGGTTGCCTATGGCAAGGGGATGACCGAGTGGTGCCGGAACTGTCATGTCACCACGCACAAAAATGCCCATCCGATGGGCAGCACCGGAAAGCTGACTACGGAAGTCATACGCATCTATAACCAATACGTTACCTCCGGCAACAGAACCGGTTCAAAGAGCAGTTCCTACAATTCGCTGGTGCCTTATGAAATGGGTACCGATGACTATTCGGTTCTGAAGGCAACAGCAAACAGTAACGCTACTGTCAGAAGCGGCCCACAGAATGGCGCCAACGTGATGTGTCTTAGCTGTCACAGGGCACACGCTTCCGGTTGGGATCACATGACCCGCTGGAATCTGCGGAATGGAGTCATTGTCAATGAGGGGACATTTGTCGGTACCGACAGCAAGTCGCCGGCCTCATCCGCTTCGGCACAGGGCCGGCATTCGGTGGAAACCGCAAAAGCCTATTATGATCGCAAACCCGGATCGTTTGCAGTCTATCAACGCTCCATGTGCAGTAAATGTCACGAAAAGGACTGACGCTACCTGTCCTGAAAGTATTGCAACCAATTCGCCCTGAAAGGAAATGTTATGGAAATTTTGTCAAGTGTACTGGAAAAACTCACGTTGCGTAATTTTCTGCAGGCAAAGTTAGTGCTGATAACCGTTGCGCTTGCATTGGGCTGCAGCCAGAAGCCCGAACTGGTCGGTACCTGGGAAAACACCACCGTACCGGAACTGGTCCAGTTCATGTCAGACAATTCCGGTGTCATCCAGGGCAAGAATCAGCAGCCGTTGGTATTCGCCTGGAAAGAAACGGCAAAGCACTCGTATGACCTTGACGTCAACTTCCAGGGGCAGAGAAAAAGTCTGAAGGGATCCGTCATAAACGGCTTCCTGGTGCTGGAAGGAGAAGGCGGTAAAGAAACCTATGCAAAAAGGCGTTCATGAACAACCCCGGTATAAGTTTTTTGCCGGCAACGCATTGATTCGGAACGGTAAATGCCCTCGTCCGGCTATTTGGCGTAACAACTAAGTTAAATGGCGTTAATTGTTTTTCGGTTGAATGCAGTGGGCTAATATCATTGTTTTTATTTAATGGCGCAATCAATGCATTAGAATTTTTTATTTACAAAAAATTATTATTTAACAGATATTTGAAAGGCAGTCAGACCGATACATATACAGATAAAGATCCTCCGGATTGCCGGAAATACAAGATAAAGGAGAATACACACATGAACAGTTGGCACATTTCTTCTGCACTAAGCAAAGTACCGGTAATGGTCGGGATGGTTGCTCTATTGATTATCTCCGGCTGCAGCGGGCAAACCTCTTCCTCTCCGGAGACTGCGGCAAGCAAAACCAGTCAGGAAAAAAACATTCCTCTGCATGGCAAGGTAAAGCAGGCAAAAGCTCCTGCCAATGCGGTGTTCGGTATGATCTGGGTCAACACTGGCAATAATCGTGAGTATATCTTTGACGGTTCCCGGTGGGCTCCTCACGATAAGTCCGTCGACGCGTTCTACGGAACCGGTGATTCGATCAAGACAGTGCAAAAAGCTCTTACCAGGGAGACCGGTGAAAGCTGCTCGTCCTATGACTGCAATCCTGGGGGGGCGCACAGAAGACATGCCTCCTACGACTGTAAGACATGTCACATGATGCACGGCAAAGACCGTTTCGATCCTAATGGCCTCGCGGCAATCAAGCCGACTCCAA
>JACRCG010000248.1 GCA_016219145.1 Deltaproteobacteria bacterium
ACAAGCTTTCGGAATCAAAAAAGAGTGTGCCGCTGTTTGGCGACATCCCCTATCTTGGCGCGCTCTTCTCCTACAACAAACAGGACAGGGCCAAGACCGAGCTGGTCATCATGATGACCCCTTATTTCCTGAACGCCAGATCCATCGAAGAAATTCGCAGGGAACATGACCTCCGCATGCAGAATATTGGCCGGGATTTCCATCTGATCAACAACCTCGGCAGTATGATTACCGAAAAGAGCTCGCGAGACTGGATCATGAAGAGCGAACCTAACCGGCTGCGCACAATGGAAACTCCGGCGGTTCAGGAGACTCCTGCTGCTCTTGTTGCTCCTGTTGCTCCGGTTACACCTGTCGCTCCAGCTGTTCCGACCAGTCAGGCCAGTCCGACCAGTCAGGCTAGTCCACCTGATCCGCAGAAGACCGTTGTCGTCACACCACCGGAAATGATTCAGCGCCTGGAACAGCAGCAATCATCAATTGAACGTCTGGAAAATGAAATTAAAACAGCCCGGGAGCAGTTGGCGCTGGAACGGAGAGAAAACGAACGCAGAACTTTTGAAGCGACCCTTGATTCACAAATTTCAAAGCGGACAGCCGTACAACAGTCGCCTGAGATCAACAGAGTTGCAGAGGAAATTATCTCGCCCGCTCCCAGGACAATGTCAATTGAGCCGGCAGGCAGGACTGCAACTGCGAGTGTAAAAACCATATCCGCAACCAGCGACCGCGAACAGATCATCTACCGCAGTGCCGTGACAGCATACAAAATCGGAGACTGCGCAGAAAGCATCAAAGCCTTCGACACTTTCCTGAAACTTTATCCCCGCTCCCCCTTTTCGCAGGATGCCGCGTACTACCGCAAAGACTGCTCTGACAGGTTGAAACTGACCAGCCAGTAATTTTCACCCTGAAACGGCAATCATTCTCACTGAGCTCACAGAGGCACCAAGAAATACACGTTAATCTGAAAAAAAGTTTCACCCATCAGTTGAA
The DNA here is from genome assembly GCA_016219145.1 of Deltaproteobacteria bacterium. Lineage (GTDB taxonomy): Bacteria > Desulfobacterota > Desulfuromonadia > Geobacterales > Pseudopelobacteraceae > JACRCG01. Next base: position 997 of record JACRCG010000248.1, read on the forward strand.
CTGAAAAAGTGACAAACGAATTAATGGTTGCTGTTATTACAGCTGCTTATAGCTCTGTGAGCTCTGTGCCTCCGTGAGAACTGCTTTTATTGGTTTATAGATCCTCGCCGGTCGTTGTCAGCACCAGTTTGCCATGCTTGACCCCTTTGACGCTGATCAATTCATTGGCAATCTGCTTCACCTTCATGACCGTTCCCCGGATAACCAGCACTTCAAGACAATTGTGAGCATCAAGGTGAACATGCAGGGCAGAAACAATCTGATCATGGTGATCATGCTGGTGGTCGGTCAGCTTGTCTGAGAGATCCCGCACATGGTGGTTGTATACCAGCGTCACCGTGCCGACAGCCTCCTGCTCTTCCGCACCGCAGCGCTCCTCGACCAGCGAAGCACGGATCAGATCCCTGATCGCCTCGGAACGGTTCATATAACTTTTCTGTTCAATCAGCTGATCAAAATTCTGCAGCAGTTTTTCATCGAGCGAAATGCCAAATCTGACGGTATTCCCCATATAAGTTCCTCTCAAACCTGATTTCATTCTGCCGTGACAGTGTAACCGGTTTTACGGCAGAAGTCACTACTGTCTGGATTTTTTCTCCCTGGCGTGCTATGAATATTTTTATTGTGTTACTTTAGTTCTTTCAGCCACAACATTCTATCGTGAGGCTTCATGGAATCCATTCGCGATCTAAAGCAGCTTGACCTGCTTGCAGGCGGCTCCACCGCCCTGCACAGGCTTGACCCGCGCGCCAAAGTTCTGGTTACGGCAATCTTCATAGTTTTGGTAATTTCATTTGGCCGGTATGAACTGGCGGCGCTGCTCCCTTTCATGATTTTTCCGATAGTCATGGTTGTACTCGCGAACCTTCCGCCACTTTTCATCATACAAAAAATATTACTTGTCACTCCCTTCGTAATTCTGATCGGAATATTCAACCCGTTGTTCGATCGAGAAATTGTCATACAACTCGGCGCACTCGGCATATCAGGCGGCTGGATTTCATTCACTTCTATTCTTGTGCGTTCGGCCCTGACAGTCGGTGCAGCGTTCATTCTCATCGCAACAACCGGATTTACGGCCGTATGCCAGGCACTTGAGCAGATGGGAATGCCGCAGGTGTTTGCTGTACAACTGCTCTTTCTGTACCGCTATATCTTCGTACTCAATGAAGAGGGCAGCAGGGCCTCCAAGGCGCGTGAGCTGAGATCCTGTGGACGAAACAATCTCAGTTTGGGGAGCTATACGTCGCTGGTTGGGCACCTGCTGCTGCGCACCTGGCAGCGGGCGGAACGTATTCACATGTCGATGTTGGCCCGCGGTTTCGTCGGCAGGTTCCACGCCAGACGCCAGTCCAGATTCGGCAGGACAGAGCTGTGGTTTGTGCTGGGCTGGGTCACCCTCTTTTTGCTTCTCAGATTTATAAACATCCCGCAGCGGCTGGGGTCGCTGCTGACAGGTGTGTCAGTATGAGTCATCACATCGTTGAGGTCACAAACCTTCGTCACATCTATGCCGACGGCACGGTCGCGCTGCAAGGAGTTTCGTTCAGAATTCACCACGGCGAGTCAGTTGCAATCATCGGAGCCAACGGAGCGGGTAAATCAACGCTACTGCAACACCTGAACGGCTATCTGGAGGCGACATCCGGGGATATCCGGATTGGCGACACACCGCTTTCAAAAACGACCCTGCCCGACATCCGCCGCACTGTCGGCATGGTTTTCCAGAATCCGGATGACCAACTCTTCATGCCGACTGTTTTTGACGATGTCGCCTTCGGACCTCTGAATCTCGGCCTGACTGGCGAGCATCTCGAGAAAAGAGTGGCTGATACGCTTGAGCAGGTCGGCGCAGGGCACCTGAGCGACAAGCCCCCCTACCATCTTTCAGGTGGTGAGAAAAAACGGGTCGCCATTGCAACGGTACTGGCCATGTCGCCGGATATTCTGGTCATGGATGAACCGACCAGCGGGCTTGATCCATTTGCCAGACGCCAGTTAATGGATCTCCTCGGGAAATTTCACCATACCAAGATATTCACCAGCCATGATCTGGACATGGTACTGGCACTCTGTGAGCGCACAATTATTCTGCATGACGGGATGATTATGGCGGATGGAGCTACGGAAGAGATATTCAGAAACGAGCAATTGCTGGCGGCCGGCCGGCTGGAAAAACCGTTTTCGATGCAAGGGTGTCCGATATGCGGGGGGCGGTTGAATCTTTAAACTGTAGTTAATCTCACAGAGGCACAGAGGACACAGAGGGTGGAATCAATACAAAGAGCACAGCTTGAATATTTTGTGTTTCCTGAACTCCATATTTTGGTTGTCACCCTGAAGTCGTATTTATCAGCTGTTCTCTGTGATCTCTGTGCCTCTGTGAGAACCGTTTCTATCAGGTTAAACACAGATCGGTTTACGGTATCGGCGCAATCGCCGGATGCCTGTCAAGCTCCTGCCCCTTGGCATGCCCCTTGACGGCCCTCATCAGGGCTTTAACCTCTTCCGGCATACCCTTGCCCTCCTTCATGGCCGCCTTCATCTGACCAGCCAGATAGGAGTGATTGATAAAAATATCAAGAACCGACAGCATGAATTCCTGCTTCCATGGGGTGAGTTCATGCAGGTGCTGAAATTTATGCATGTAAAACTTCTGCGCCGCCTTGCCCAGCTCTTTTTCCAGTTCTTCTACCGTCATGTTCCTGGGCTTGATGACCGGCTCGACCAGATTGTATTTACTGTAATCCTTGGTGAATACAAACTCCTCCAGTTGCGGATACAGGTCGGCATAGGGCCAGGGGGCTATCGCCAGAAAGAACGCCATGTCCGGATTGTAATGTTTGGCAAGTTCGACCGTCAGCGCGATAGACTCCGGAGTATCATCCGGAAGTCCAAGAACCAGGGATGTCTCCGAGACTATGTCCGCCTCATTGATCAGGTCGATGGCCTGCTTGGACTGGGCCACCTGGGTATCTTTCTTGAACAGATCCAGAGTCTCCTGCGATCCGGCTTCAACACCAACGTAAATATGCTCGATACCGGCTTTTTTGTACTTCCACATGATGTCGGCGTCACGCAGGATGTCATCCACCCGGGTTTCCATCAACAACTTGACCGGCACCTGACGCTCAATCATCAGATCCAGAATTTTTTCCCAGCGTTCACGGTCAAACGTCGGAAGCTCATCAGCCAGCATGGCGACCTGAACACCGTACACCTTCCCCAGCATCTCGATTTCAGCCACGACATTTTCCGCCGAACGGGCGCGCCAGGTCTGAGCCCAAAAGAGCTGCTGCGAACAGAACGAGCATTGTGATTTGCAGCCTCTGGCGGTGGAAATAATCGCCAGACGGGCATTATTTTTGGCCCGGTACGAATATATCGGCCACTCTACCAGATCCCAGGCTGTCGGCAGACTGTCAAGATCGTGAATATATGGGGCTTTAGGCGTAACAACCACCGCATCATCACGCCAAAAGGCGAGACCAAGCACCTTGCCGGGGTCATCGCCAGAGTTAAGGCAATCCAGCAGCTCTACCAGAGTTACTTCACCTTCACCGCGCACGATGTAAT
>JACRCG010000250.1 GCA_016219145.1 Deltaproteobacteria bacterium
CTGTCTGATGATGGCGCATTCATAGGCGGCTACGGCGTCATCAAGCCCCATATCAGCAGGCAGTGTGATTGAAGAACCGCCGCCAGTGGCTGATGTTGCGGCAAAAGCTGAGGCTGATGAACCCCGGATTTCGTGAGGCAGGTATTCAGGCAGCAGGGCCGGGCCGGGGCGCATGATGCAGATTCGTTCGATCACATTGCGCAGTTCCCTGATATTGCCGGGCCAGCCGTATTCAACCATCAGACGGGCTGCTTCCGGAGATAGTCCGACAAAATTGCGCCCAAAAGAACGGCTGAAACTGTCCAGAAAATAGGCCGCCAGGGCGGGTATGTCCTCGCTGCGCTCTCTTAATGGCGGAATGTGGATCGGAAATACATTCAGACGGTAATACAGATCTTCTCGAAACTGGCCGGAGCAGATCTTGTCCTGCAGGTTGCGGTTGGTAGCGGCGATGATCCGTACATCTATGGCAATATCCTTCAGGCCTCCGACACGTCTGATGGTGCGCTCCTGCAAGACTCGCAGCAGTTTGGCCTGCATCGACATATCCATCTCGCCGATTTCATCCAGAAAGATAGTGCCGCGGTTGGATTCCTCAAAAAGCCCTGTTTTACGGCTGTTGGCGGATGTGAAGGCCCCCTTTTCGTGGCCGAAAAGTTCACTCTCCAGCAGTGTTGCCGGGATGGAGGCGCAGTTGATGGCGACGAAAGCCGAGTCCCTGCGGTCGGAAAGATCGTGGATGGCTCTGGCTACCAGCTCTTTGCCGGTCCCGGACTCTCCGGTAACCAGCACCGTCGATGGAACGCGGGCGATCTCTCTGACCTGTTCAATCACTTCGTTGAATGCCCGGCTTTTGCCGATCATGGGGGTGCGGCCGGCTGAAAAGCCGCCCGAGCGTTTCAGGTTTCTCACCTCTCGTTTCAAGGTTTGAGTCTGGAGGGCCAGTTTGACAATGACCCGCAGCGCATCGGCCTTGAAGGGCTTTTTCATGTAGTGGTATGCGCCTGATTTAAGGGTGTCCACGGCGCTTTCCACCGAACCGAAACCGGTGATGATTATGACCAGCAGCTCCGGATCAAGCGTTTTCAGGGTTTTAAGAACATCGGCCCCGTTTTCGTTGCCGAGATTAAGGTCGAGCAGCGCCAGATCGATTTCACCGGCTGAAACCAGATCGCGAGCCTCTGTGCCGTTGGCGGCCTGGCAAACCTGGTACCCTTCCTCGCACAGTATGCGGGAAACGTTTTCACGAATGAAGGCCTCATCATCAATTATCAGAATTTTTTCCATAAATCGGCGCTACGGCTAGTTGTCGAACATCAGCTTGCGTTCGAAATCCATTGAGTGCGTCAGGCGTTTGGCGTCTTCGATTGAAATCATGTCCTGCCGGTAGAGCTGAAGCAGATGCTGGTCAAGCGATTGCATCTGATATTGGGAAGCCCCGTTTTCGATATGTTTTTCAATTTCATCCAGGCGGCCTTCGCGAATACAGGCCTGGATGGTGGTGGTGGCTCGCATGATTTCCACAACCGGCAGGATGCTTTCTCCGGACTTGTCCTTGATCAGACGCAGCGAAACGGTTGCCACAAGAATGTCCGCCAGGCGGTGACGCATGATCTCCTGGGCGTCGGGTGGAAAATGACCGATGATGCGGTTGATGGTTGAAACGGCCCCCTGGGTATGCAGGGTGGAAAGCACCAGGTGGCCGGTTTCAGCGGCCTTGATACACGCATCGATGGTATCCCTGTCGCGCATCTCGCCAACCATGATAACGTCCGGATCCATTCGCAGAGCTGCTCTTAAGGCCGTGCTGAAGCTTTCGGTGTCGATCCCGATTTCGCGCTGGATGATGCAGCTTTTCTGGGATGTGAAGAGAAACTCGATCGGGTCTTCGATTGTAATGATGTTGTAACTGAAGTTTTCGTTGAGATGACGCAGCATGGAGGCCAGAGAAGTGGATTTGCCGTTGCCGGTAGGGCCGGTGACAAGTATCAGGCCGTTGGGAGCCTGGGCAATCTCCGCCAGCACCGCCGGCAGATTCAAGTCGGTGAATGAGCCAATGACGGGCGGAATCACGCGCATTACGATTCCGTAATGACCTTTCTGCTTGAAGATGCTGACTCGAAAGCGCCCGCCGGTCGGCAGGGAATAAGAGGCGTCAAATTCTTTTAAGTCAGATCCCAGTTGGCGGCCGTTCTGTTCCAGCACGGTGGCGGCGATAAACTGGGTATCAGCAGCGGTCAGGTTGGGCATCTTGGCCCGGATCAACTGACCGCGCCCCCTGAAAAATGGCGGATTATCCACCTCGAAATGGAGATCTGAAACCTTTCTCTGAAAAGCAATGTCAAGAATCTGGTGCAGCATGTTGGCGTCCATATTATCCCTCGCTTAAAGTTCAGATTTTCGTAACATACTTCAAATCAGGCTGTCTTTCCAATTTTATTGCGGTACAGGGCGTTGTCCAGCATGGCCCCGGCGTATTGGGCCAGCGCCTCGATCAGTCCCGCCTGGGGCGGGGAAACAGGTTTTGCGCCGAAGTCGGCATAGGTGACGGCAATAACTCTGCCCCGGCTGACAAGCGGCACAATCATTACTTTCGGGCTGCGTGGCTCCCCAATTTCCTTGTATAGCACGGTCGTCATGATCATGTCATTGCGCTGCCCGTAATACAGCCGCCCTTTTTCAACGACTTCCTGAAGCAGCGAATATTTATCGAGCGGGATTTTGAACATGAGCGGTGCGGTCGGACCGCTTGACTTGGCGGCGGTTACTCCAATGGACTTTTCGGCGATCAGTTCTGATTTTGCCACGACAAATGTCATGGCCCTTTCAAACTGGGCGGCGGCACAGTTAAGCAGGACAAGGGCGATTTCGGGCGGTTCCGAGAGTGTCTTCAGCTGGTTCAGGCAGGCGATGAACTGTTGGCCGATCTGGGGCGGCGACACCGGAAGAATGGATTTGAGGAATGAGCCCAGCACCGAAAGAAAGGCGATCATCTGCGATACGTAGGCATCCTCGTGGCAGCGCCGGCAGGGGCGGGGGATGATCGAGCGGGCTCCGGCTCCCAGGGCCTCCATGCTGATGGCGTGCCAGGTGTGGCAGCAGGCTGCAATCAGTATCGAGATCTGCGGGTAGGCGGCAGCCTTCAGGCGCACAAGCGCAATCGAAGATCTGCCGTCGCTGTCGTGCGGGATGTCTATCACCAGAACGGGGTGTAAATCCCTTCCGAGAGATTGCTCAATGATGATATCCAGGCCGGTTTCTTCATCGGTGGAAAAAACGAACAGGTTCTCGTGACGGCAGACCGTCAGTATGGAGTGTGTCAGCAATTCATTCTGTGACAGCAGAATTATTGACGTAACCGGAGGCCCGACTGCTGCCGCAGGAGTCCTGGAAATATCCGTCAGAAAAGAAACCAGCATTTCCTGCTGATCGATGGTTTCCTCCGGCAGGGCGCGAATGACGAGCTGGCGGTGTTCCTCAACCGGATCATGGTCTTTGAGGCCGATGAAAACATCCGGAACTTTCCGGGTAATATTGTCAAGCGCGTCCAGGCCGAGCAGGTCGGCGGTAATGTCCTGGCTGTCTGTAACCGGCTCCGGAGCCGGTTTTTCCGGGCGTTCGTCGCTGGAAAACACTCTGCTCAACGTCCCGTCGCGCATTTTTTCATCATAGATGCGCAGGGCATCCATCAGCACTCCCTGGGCGTTCAGCAGGATTTCCTGCTGGAGCTTTTCAGGGAAATAACGATATTCATCGGATACATATTCACTGGAGACATCCAGGGTAAAGGTGCCGGTTGACCAGGTCAGCACTTCGACAATGGTCAGCTCAATCAGGTTTTCAAGCCCTTTGTAGGCCGAGTCCTTGTCGATGATCCCTTTTTCGATCAGTGTGGCAATCAGCGGCTTGCGGCCGGAGCCGGCAGTTTTCTGCTCGATCAGGGCCTGATTCAGCTGTTCATCGGTAATAGCTTTCATATCGACCAGAACCTGACCGATACGCACGCTGTTGTTCAGGTGGTTGGCGCTGACAAGATAGCCCTGATGAAAAACCAGCTGGCTTTCACCTTTCGGGCTCTTGAGATACAGAATGCCGGTTTTGCTGGTCATGTGCAGAAGCTGAATGACGTCTACAAGCGGGAAATGCTCCAGGCTGCCGTTGAATGACATGTGACGATACTCCCCCATGATGATCATTTTTGCCGGATACTATACCGCATAAATCGCATTTTGGCGCAGATTGTTCAAGATGATTTTCGCTTAACCGATGAATTGATGACAGCCGTTAAATCTTTTGCTACAAGTTTTCTATGGATACTTTACTGCCATCCAGCTGGATCATCTCGTTCTCCGTAATCTGCCTTATGGCTGTTTCACGCTGGCGGGCGGGTCTGATAGCCGGCCTTGCCGCCGGAATGCTCTATATTATCAGCAGGGGCTTAGCTCTCGGGCGACTGCCGCTTCTGGGGCCGCATGATACGCTGACATTTTTCGGCATTTCTCTGGCGATTATGGGGCTGTTTGTGTCGTATTCTCCCATGCTGCGCGGGGTGCGCTGGTTCGGCGCCGTTGTCGGAGCTGCGGCCGGTGCGATAGTTCTTGTCGCCCTTACTTTCAGGCCGCTGAATATGCCGCTGCCGCAGATACTGGACACGCTCTGGTTCGAGCTGCATGTGGTAGTCGCTTTCTTCGGATACGCGCTTTTTGCGATCGGCGGCGTTGTTTCGGCGGCCTATCTGCTGACCGGGGTCAGGTCATACCTGGACGTATACTTCAAAACAGCGCTGGTCGGCTGGACATTTTTTTCAGCATCGATGATCTCGGGCGGGATCTGGGGCTATTACGCCTGGGGAACTTACTGGCTCTGGACTCCCAAAGAGTTGTGGACTTCGGTTCTCTGGCTCTTCTATGCCATGGCCCTGCACGTCAGGCTGAAAGGGGCCAGATGGGACAACCTTTCGGCCTGGCTGGGGATTGCCGGTGTGTTTGTGATGCTGTTCACCTATCTGGGGGTGAGCATGCTGATGAAAAGTTCACACAGTTTCTGAGGTAATTACGACGAAAACATCTAATGGATTCTGTATTGATTAAGGCTTGTTCCGGGTGTTGATGTCACACTGGTTGAAAACAAATTCCTGTCATATTTTATTAGAGGTGCGTGCATGGGTAAACATACACTACTGTCGATGATTGTTTTCCTCGCTGTTGTTCTATTGCCTTTGAAGTATGCGCACGGTTCGCTGCCGGGTGATTGTGACGGTGACTCCGCTGTTGGTATTGGCGAGGTACAGGGCGCAATCAACATGTTTCTGGGGCTCAAGCCGGTATTAATATGTGTTGATGGAGACGACAACAAGACGGTTTCAATTGCAGAAGTTCAGAAATCAATTAATGCCTTCCTTGGATTGATATTACCCCAGCCAACACCTGGTTTTCCGACTATTACGCTCACATCTCCTGCAGACGGCGCGGTTACGGCCGGACCTCGCATAACTGTCAACGGCTCCGTTTCGGCCGGTGTGTCAACGGTGTCTGTCAATGGCATAGCCGCAACGTTAACCGGCGATGCATTTACTGCAGATGTTCCAGTTACCACCGGAAGCAATGTGATTCTGATATCGGCATCAAACGCAAAGGGGCTCAAAACTACTGAAGTACGAACGGTCAGAATGCCTCATCCGGTTAGGACAGGCGGTCAAGCTGCAGTCGGGATCGTTATCAGCGGAGCATATTGTGCAGAAGGGGACATGCTTTCCAGAACTGTTAAGCTCCCAGTGCGGCTGACACAGGTATATGCCGGACCGGTTTCGGTTAACTGGGCAACTTCTGACGGCACTGCCATCGCCGGTTCGGACTATGTGGCAGCCTCCGGTTCGATTACATTTCTTCCTGGGGAAACGGAGAAGTTCATATCGGTACAGATTCTGGGTGATACAGTTGCAGAATCGGCGACTGAAATGATGTATGTAAAACTTTCAAACCCGGTCGGAGCGCCGTTGGCTACCTCCTCCGCGACAGTTGTCATCGAGGATGATGACCGGACAACCATTGGTGCCAGTGGCGGCATAGCCCGTCTTGCTGATGGTGCGGTGCATCTGAGGCTGCATTCCGGCGGTGTGGCCGGAGATGTTGCTTTCACTGCTGAAAGTGCAGCCGAAAACAACCCTCTCATTCAGGGCAACAGCTATCTTCTTTCCCCCGCATCGCTCTTGTTTTCGGCACAGACGACCCTGACACTTCGTTATGACCCACTGCTACTTGCAGCATCGCTGAAGGCGCGGGATCTTCAAATTGCATTCTGGGATGGCACGTCATGGCAGTCGCTCGCCGGAAGCACGGTTGATGCCGTTTCCGGAACGGTCTCGGCCAGAATCATCTCCACCGGGAAATACGCCGTAATTGACGGACGCAACACAAGTTCAAATATCGCGTATGTTGTCAATGCACCGGCAGCGGTAAACGAATTTGCCACCATTCCGGATGCGGTTGCCTTTGTTTGCGGAAAGCCTGGCCCGGGGCGGGTTATCGTTCGTCGCACACCGCTTGCGCTCGGCAGATTTTCACCTTCGTGCCCAGTTGATCTGGAGCGGGAAGACGAGACGCCGGTTACGTTTGACGGAGCATCAAATGTTGTTTCAGCTGCGCCGATTTCGTTTACCGGATTCAACTTTACCGGCTCTGTTAACTTCATTGCTGGAAACCACATAACCTTGCGCTCGAATCAGTTTGGCGGCGCGGTGAATATCGTTCTTGATCCATCGCCAGCCGGTGGACTTGCCAAACGGGTAGCCAAAACGGTTGCGCTTCCGGCTGATTGCACGCATCAGGGGAATGCCGGTTTCACCGGTAATGTTTCCGGGGGGCCGGTCAGTCTGGCGCTGGCAGCAAACGTAAAACATTGTGCCAATATTTCCGTAAACGATTCCATCGCACCGGCACTTTCCGTGGACGGAGCCGCCGACGCAAAAGTCGTGGCAGGGGCGCATGTGGCAGTCAACGGTTCCATTATAAAGTCTGTCGACGTAAAGCTTAAGGCAGAAGGGGATGCGAGTGTTTCATTCGGCGAACTTGATACTGAGACAATGTATAACAGGATGTCGGTTGCAGCCGGTGTGACCGGTCCGCGTGTTGAGTCGGTAAACCTTAACGCATCGTTGTCTGCGGAGGTCGCTCTGGAAGGGGGTGGCTCACTGACGGTTAATCATAAAGGGGCAACAATCCGAGATGAAATGCGTTTTTCGCTGCTGGATGATCGATTTGTGGGTGAGGTTCATGGTGAATTAGGTGCCAGCACACTGGGCAAACTCCACCTTGATGTGGGTGGCACAGGTTTACTGAAAGTCGTTGATGGCGTTGCAGTTCAGGGTGGCGCTTCATTTGAAATGGTGGCGGGATTGAAGAGTGCAACTGTTGAAAATATCGACTCAACGTATCACGGCGATCTGCTTTTGAAGTCTGGAAATATCCCCCTTTTAGAGCAGATCAACTTTGTGATGACCGGAAAAAAGACTACCGATGTATACGGGGGGGTTAGTTATTATGGAGGGTTTGGTATTCGTGGAACCTTCAAGAGGGTATCAGGAGAGACGGTTGCTGCGGCTCAGTCAGGTCTGCTTTTTGACGGATTCAACATTGTTTCAAAGGGTGATCTGGCAACTATGAAAAACGGTATTCATATCGATGCTGATAATCGTTCTGATCGCATTGAGATCAAAAATAACACCTACAGCGTTGGTCAGGCGACCGGAATTTTTATCGAGAAAACAAAAGGGGAGGTATTAATCCAGGGCAATACCATTTTGCAGGCCAACACAGGTATCATGCTGGAAAATATATCCGGGCAGACCACTATTGACGGCAATACCGTAACATCGCAGATCGGCATCACACAGGGGAATGCTTCCCAGAATACGATCATAACAGGGAACACGCTGAATTCTTATATGATTGGCCTCAACCTGAGCGGTTCATCGACCGCCGGACTTCATCGTCGCACTGCCGCCAGCGGCAACACAATCACCATGTCGGCGCTGCCAGATGGAGATGTGGGGATGGCTGTCATGCTTATGAGTTCGAGTATTCTTAACTTCAATTCCAACCTGGTGGTGGGCGGTATAAGTGTTGCGGCTATCGGTTATGATGCTTATGCTACAGTGGTGGGTAACAGTATCAGAGGATCGCTTGCCGATAACCCCATGTCTCCGGCACTGGTCGCCAATCCGATCGGCCAAGGGCTTGACGCGGAAAATGACATCATGACGATTGTTGATTTTAATAGTAATGGTTGCGCCGACTTTCCGCCAAGCCTGGATTTTAAGGATGAGAATGGTGTCTGTGCCGGAGATGACGGGGTTCCTCCCAGGCCGGTACCATTAATCTAACGAGTTAGGGAATTTTGTAGTTTTACATCCGGGGTCAGCGGCTAGAGCAGAGGCGGGAGGGACTTCTCATCTTTTGAGCCTGATCTCAAATAGCTTAAAAGCCGTGAGGCCATTAATTTCGGTCTTCACGGCATTTTTACGTACCTTGGAAATAAAAAGACGATCATGTGGTTTGTCGGACTGGCTGGGAATTGCCGGTGTGTTTGTGATGCTGTTCACCTATCTGGGGGTGAGCATGCGGATGAAAAGTTCACACAGTTTCTGAGAATTTGCGTTGCAAACATCTGTTGTCAGCAATAAAATGCCGCTTTGACTGCAATAAAACTGGTGGTATACTCCCGGACACAAAAAAACGATCAAAACATATTTCAAATAGCATGGTTAAGCGTCATTGCGTTTGCCAATCTCTTTAGCTGGAGGCTGTTATGAGCTCGTCACTGCAAAGGATGTTAATCACTTGTCTGGCCTTCTCTTTCCTTGTCTTCCTGCCGACCGGCCCCTGTTTTGGAGCCTCCACAGCCTATATTCCCGATTTTGACAACAGCATTGTTTCGGTAATAAACACCTCCACCAATTCCGTAATAAACAGTGTCGCTGTCAGCGCCTCGCCGATGGGCGTTGCCGTCAGCAGCGACGGACAACGAGTCTACGTCGCTTCACTGGCATCTGGCGACATCTCGGTCATTGATACCTTCAGTAACCGGGTCATCACCAAATTCAGCGTATCGGGCAGCGTTAACGGCCTGGTTCTCAATCCGCTCGGAAATCGTCTGTATGTAACCGAAAAAGACGGCGGCACAGTCAGGATTCTGGATACTGCCAGCGGCACGGTACTCTCGTCGGTGACCGTAATGTCCAATCCGCACGCCCTGGCCGTTTCTCCTGACGGCAGCAAGGTCTTTGTCAGCAACAAAGGAAGCGGCACGATATCAGTCATCAACACAGCCGACAATTCGACCAGAACCATTTCGCTGGGCGGTACTCTGGGCGGGCTGGCCCTCAGCCCGGACGGCGGCCGCCTGTACGTCACCAAAAGCAGCGCCAATAGCGTCGTGGTAGTTAATACCGCCAACAACGGCGTGGTGACGATGATCCCGGTTGGTCTCTCGCCGCAGCATGTCGCTGTGTCACCCTCCGGCGGCACGCTTTATGTCGCCAATAGCGGCGCTGACACGGTGTCGGTGGTTAATACGGCGACGTACGCCGTAACCTCAGTCACGGTCGGCGCCTTTCCGGACGGCCTGTCACTGACCGCTTCCGGCGACCACCTCTATGTTCTCAACTCCGGCTCGGATTCAGTCTCTGTCGTCGATACCGCAACACAATCCGTATCCGGCACAG
>JACRCG010000244.1 GCA_016219145.1 Deltaproteobacteria bacterium
TGAGGGGGGTTGGTTTTAGATGTTCCGGCGTACTAATCCCCGTCATGGCTGTAATCCTTGTAGACCCCGCAGCATAAAATGATGTCGCCTGCCTTCAAAATATACGTCGTCTTATGCTCGATTTCATTGGTTTCCGGATTCAGATACATATAGTCTACCCAGCCGGAGCCCTTCGTTTTCGCCTTTTCAACGATATCCCTTCGAAACAGCTTCCCGTCGCTGTCCGGTACGTCGATCAGATTTCTTCCGATCAGCGCCGGATTTTTCGGATGGGCCAGCATGACACCCTGCAGATCGTATGCGAAAACATAGGTTTCGCCCTTGTCGAACATGCCTCTGGGTTTGCTTATCTCTGCCAGCGCCTTTCCTTTGCCCTGGTATTTCACATAGGCCGCGGCCTGCTTCACCAGAGACTTCGCATCGTCTTTGCCGGAAGCGTATGACAGGCCGGCACATGTTAACATTCCGATCAGACCGATCACAAAAAATATAAGCGTAGATTTCTTCATGTTATCGTCTCCTGTTATTCGAAGTAAACCGGGAGATTGCTCTCCCGGCCACAAAGGGAGCACACACATGGCGGCATGCGCTCTTCCGGCAACTATTCGGCAGCGGCAGGCTCGGCATCCAGCAGCGCCTCCGGCGCCTCGGCCTCAAGATCGGTCTCATTGTTCAGCATTCTTGCCATCTTGTCCATATCCAGCTCATTTTCCCAGCGGGAAACCACCACAGTTGCCACGCCATTCCCGATCAGGTTTGTCAGGGCGCGCGCTTCGGACATGAAGCGGTCGATCCCCAGGATCAGGGCCAGTCCGGCAACCGGGATGGTGGGGATTGCGGCGAAGGTGGCTGCCAGGGTGATAAAGCCGCTGCCGGTGACTCCGGCGGCCCCTTTTGAGGTCAGCAGCAGCACGCCCAGGATAGTAAGCGTCTGCATCAGTGTCAGCGGCGTATTGGTGGCCTGAGCGACAAAAACCGCCGCCATGGTCAGATAGATGGATGTGCCGTCCAGATTGAACGAGTAGCCGGTGGGAATCACCAGCCCTACCACCGACTTGGTGCAGCCCAGATTTTCCAGCTTGGCCATCATGCGCGGCAACACCGATTCGGAGGAGGAGGTTCCCAGCACGATCAGCAGCTCTTCCTTGATATACTTGATGAACTTGATGATGCTGAAGCCGCACAGTTTGGCGATGCCTCCCAGCACTATGAAGACGAACAGCAGGCAGGTCAGATAAAAACTCCCCATCAGCATGCCCAGTTTTGTTAGTGAGCCCAGCCCGAATTTGCCGATGGTAAAGGCCATTGCGCCGAACGCGCCGATTGGCGCAGCTTTCATGATGACGCCAACGATGCCGAACAGGACATGTGATACCTGATCTATCAGTCTGAAGACCGCTTTACCGCGATCACCCAGAACAGCGAGAGAAAATCCGAACAGGATCGCAAAGAACAGCACTTGCAGAATATCACCTTTGGCGAAGGCATCGATGACGCTGTTGGGGATGATGTTTATCAGGAAGTCGACCGTACTGTGCGCCTGTCCCTTGGAGGTTATGGCCGTCAGCGCCTTGGTGTCCAGCTTGGAAACATCGGCATTCATACCGGCCCCGGGCTGAACGATGCTGACCACCAGCAGGCCGATCGCCAGAGCAAGAGTCGAAACGACCTCAAAGTAGAGCAGCGCCTTGGCGCCGACCCGCCCGACCTTCTTCATGTCCTCCATGCCGGCGATGCCGGTTACCACCGTACAGAAAATCACCGGAGCGATGATCATCTTGATCAGCTTGATGAAGCCGTCCCCCAATGGTTTCATGGCTGCGCCGGTTTCGGGGTAGAAATGCCCGACACAGATGCCGATGGTGATGGCGGTTAATACCTGAAAGTACAGATGCTGGTAAAACTTTTTCCCGTTCATGGCGTCTCCCTTTTTCATGATGGTTTAAGTTCTTCTGCCGGTTTTGTCTGATTTCAAATCAGGTCTGGGAGGCAGCGGCATCCAGTGGGTAAATATTGGGGCCTCCTGCTTTCCGATTCTGGTGGTGCAGGTCTTGATACTCTCGCGATTTCCGACGCAGGAGTTGTCCTCGCCAAATATCGGATACGGCGTGAAAAGCAGAACCCGTTCGGACTCTTCAGGCAGTTTTTTACTTGCATCTATCCATTCCATTCCCATTCAAGCCACCTCCCTTCACATAGTATCTGTCGTGAGACCCTCTTGCAAAAGTCCAAAAAGTCCCCTCCCCCCTGGCGGGGGAGGGGAGTATATTATCAAGACTTTTTCAAGTGGCTCTGTCATGAGTATCAGCAATAGGAGTGCCAGAACATATATGGTTTTATAACTAGCTGTAATCAGATGGTAAATGGTTTGATTGAGGTTTTCTGACAGTGGGAGAAGGGATATAACCTGATAACAATTGCTGTAGGCTTTAAACAATAACTGATGTGTAATATCAGCATGTTACAAATACATAACCGCTGTTATGACCATAACCTGAGTTATGACCATTGGGATGGGCGAGGCATGTTGCATTAGATGTCGTGCGCTACATCACCGAGCAAAAGGATAGTTGTCAAGCGCCAGGGTTATTTTCCAGTGCCTGCGCCAAGTTTATTTTCCAGTTTAGCGTTCAACGGGCTTCCTGTTAGTTCGTAACAGCCTGTTGAGGCCGTCCTCTATTTAGATATGAGTCTCCCTTCATCGGGAGGTGATGTGCCTTGTGCGCCAAACGATACATGAGTGAGTTTGCCAGCACCTGATCCTGAAAGAGCCCAGGCCA
>JACRCG010000249.1 GCA_016219145.1 Deltaproteobacteria bacterium
AGGAGACGAGATGTAGCGGCGCGAAGTTGCCCAGATAAAATGTTGTAAAAGCCGATTTCAAGTGTTCCGTGGTCACTCCCCTGATGACCTCGTTTTCCAGGATATACTGCCGGTCATCCCAGTTGATCAGGAACTCGTGCCCTAACGCCGGCCAGAAAATCGCAAACGATATGGCCGCAAGCAGGGCCATTAGCAGAAAATGGCGCTGCCTGTCGTTTAAACGGATAATGTATGACATGGATTGACTCGACCGCCTCGGGTTGGATTTCTCAGGCCAGCTGAATTTCTTTTATCACCATTCCTTGCAATATCCATGCGGAAAAAGTTTGTTGCCGCAGCCAATGCCAGGTTACCGGATCTTCGCCGTTGATAAAATTAATTGTTGTAAATTATTGATGTATAACTATAATAGCAGTCATTACCCATCCGCAATAATCAAAAATACTCTTCACATATCGTCTGACAGTCTACGCAAGTGCTGTAGTTACCCGATCCATGATGTTCCCGGTCACCTCACCGATGAATAAAGGAGGAATATCAACGAATGTCACGTCATTTCAGACTCAAAGCAGCCTGCGGCGCTACACTGGCTGTACTGGCATTGGGCGTTTACTTGCTGGAATCAAGGCCGGCGATGGCCGAAGGCATGGATGAGCAGACCCGCGGCATACTCTCCGGACTGCCGGAAACTGCCGGGTTGGTTCAGGGGGCAACCATCGCCAACAATCCGGCCGCGATGACTTCCATCGGCAGGATTTTCCGGGAAGGACGCGGGGTGCCGCGCAATGATCCGGCGGCAGCCTTCTGGTTCGGCAGGGCAGCCGACAGGGACGACCCTGATGCATATTATGAGTTGGGACTTATGCATCTGGCAGGCGAAGGGGTTGAAAAGGACGAAAAAGCTGCTGCCCGCTGGATTCGCATGTCGGCAGTGCAGGGGAACCCCATGGCGCAGTACCGCTTTGCGCAGCTATACGATGGATACGGCAGTTTCACGCCGGACCATGCGAAGGCCGCCAAGTGGTACAGAGAAGCTGCCGACAAGGGGATCAGCAAGGCCTGTTACCATCTCGGACTGCTGTACGAGTCCGGAAAAGGAGTTGTGAAAGATGAAACTGCCGCGGCCGGCTGGTATCGCAATGCCGCTGAAAACGGGCTGCCAGAAGCCCAGTACCGTTTATCTGTGATGCTGCAGGAAGGTCGCGGCACCGGCAGGGATACCGGGCAGTCTTTGTTGTGGCTGAGAAAAGCGGTCGACCAGGGGTTGTCTCTGGCCCAATACCGTTTGGGGATGATGATGCTGGATGGCAGGGACCTGGAGAAAGATGGCTCCGGTGGAGCGGCACTGATTTCAATGGCCGCCAGCCAGGGCTTGATCGAAGCTGTCTACGCCAAAGCGATCATACTCCAGGAAGGGCGTCTCCTTGCAAAGGATGAGTCGCAGGCCGCAGCCTTGATCACGGACGCTGCCGAAAAAGGGCTGGCTGCCGCTCAATACCGCCTGGCGGAAATGCTTCAGCAGGGAAGCACTTTGAAGAAAAACGAACCTGCGGCTGCCGCGTGGTACCGCAAGGCTTCTGAACAGGGCTTGAGCGATGCGCAGTATCAACTGGCATTGTTGCTTGAAGAAGGACGCGTAATCGACAAAAACGAAGTTGAAGCGGCCGGATGGTACAGAAAAGCCGCCGAGCAGTCCAATGCCGACGCCCGCTATCGGCTGGCTGTTTTGCTGGAAGAGGGGCGGGGCATCGGCAAAAATGAGGAATCGGCGGCAAATTGGTATCAGAAAGCCGCGGAGCAGGGCATAGCACTCGCCTCTTATCGCCTCGGCATGTTGTTCCTGGAGGGAAGAGGAATCAAGAGGAACGAGGCGAATGCGTCAGCATGGTTAACAAAGGCGGCTGATGCCGGTATTGTTGATGCCCGCTATCGGCTTGGAATGATCTTTCACTCCGGCCTGGGCGGCCAGCGCGACCAGGCCCGGGCCGTAACACTCTTTACCCAGGCCGCACAGGAGGGACATACACAGGCGCAAGCGATACTCGGTTTCATCACTGAAAACGGACTGGGAGTCAGGCAGGAGTACAATACCGCTGCAAAGTGGTATCAAAAAGCGGCCGAAAAGGGCAACAGTGATGCACAGTTCAATCTCGGCAATTTATATGCCCGTGGCGAGGGAGTTGCGAAATCCTACTCCAATGCGCTTGCCCTTTACAGCAAGGCGGCTGAACAGGGACATTCCATGGCGGCATACAACATAGGCACCCTGTATGTGAACGGCCTGGGAGTCGAGACTGACCGGCAGAAGGCCGCAGAGTGGTTCAAGCGCTCGGCACAGCAGGGAAACCTCCCCGCAAAGCAGATGCTCCAGGTGATACTGTCAGACAGAATACCGAAAATTCCATGACTGCATTTTTATCCGATTCAATCCAGAGAGAGGGCCTTTACGAGTGAAGCCATTACCGGTGCCGGCCACTTTTACCGCCATGCTTGCCGCGCTGTTTTTTATGCTGATTGCCATACCTGCAGCTGCCCTGGAAGTCCTGGACTATGTCTATTCGATCCGGGAGGGAGGAACGGTCGTCTTCAGCCATGACAAACACTTCAAGGCGCTTTTGCCCAAAGACGGGGTAACGGGCGATTCCTGCACGATCTGCCATACGACCATCTACAGTACCCGCGGCAGGCGGACTTTCACCATGGCAGAGATGTATAAAGGTCGCTCCTGTGGAGCGTGTCACGGCAAACGCGCCTTTTCGCTTTCAAAATGCGGCCTGTGCCACACGGTAAAGGATGTGACCTATCGCGTCTTTCCTACCGGTGATGTCGTTTTCCCACATACCGTTCATATATCCAAAATCCAGTGCGATGCCTGTCATCCACGTCTGTTCAAGGCGGGCCGGAACCGTCCGGTCGGAATGGCAGCGATGGAAAAGGGCAAGTCGTGCGGCGCCTGCCACAATGCCAAAAAGGCTTTTGCCCTGGGAGACTGTTCCCGATGCCATCTGGCCGGCAATGTGCTGATGAAGGCGAAAAAACCGTGGGCAGTCACCTTCAATCACGCGGCCCACCTGCCCGCATACAAATGCATCGATTGCCATCCGGGAATTTTCAGACTTGGCTACGAGAAGTCCAGACCACGCATGACCATGACGGACATGAGCAACGGCAAGTCATGCGGAGCATGCCATGATGACCGGACCGCCTTCACGGCACGCCTCAACTGTCACAGGTGCCATGACAACATGTAATACGGATAAGCACAGGTTATGAGGTCAGGGTGAAAAGCAGTATCGAGGAAGGTCGCGGGGACTGCGGCTAACATCTCGCAACTATCAGGAAACAAAAAGGGCCTGACTGTGAAGTCAGGCCCTGTAATGTTTGGTGAGCCGCGTTGGGGTCGAACCAACGACCACCTGATTAAAAGTCAGGTGCTCTACCGACTGAGCTAGCGGCTCAAAGAGAAACAGATTTTTACTACATCACTCACACATATTCAACTCTTTTTTTCTATTTTTTGTTTTTTGACTATTTATCCCTGTTTTTCATTTAAGGGGAATTTGTTGCGCTTCTGATGTTTATCCAGATACATCAACTCATCCGCGCGCTTGAGCGCTGCCAGCAACTCGTCTCCTGACTGGGCGGTCGCGATGCCGAGCGACAATCCGCCACCATGCAGCTCTGAAGCAGATGATTCAATATTACTCCTGATCCGGTCTACTGCATCCTGGGCCGTCTGCCGGTCCGTATGGGGAAGCAGAACGGCGAACTCGTCCCCCCCTATTCGCGCAACGACATCGGCGGCACGAAACACTGTCAGGATGGCCGAGGCGGTTGCCTGGATCAGCTGGTCTCCCGCATCGTGACCTTCTGAATCGTTAACGGTCTTCAGTCCATCCACATCCGCCACAATGATGCTGACCGGATACTCGCGACTGGCTTCAAGCCTTTTCATTTCGGCATCAAAATATACACGATTGTACAGACCGGTCAGGGAATCATGCGTGCTGAGATAATGCAGGCTTTCTTCATACTTTTTCCGATCGGTGATATCCTGCGCCACCTTCAGATATTTGATTATGTTTCCGGCAGAATCGAATACCGGACTGATTTTCACCCATTCCCAGTAGATCTGGCCATTTTTACGCCGATTGGCCAGCTCGCATTCCCATTCCTTGCCGGAAGTGATCGTTTTCCACAGATCCCGGTAAACCTCGGGAGGGTTGATTTCAGACTTCAGAAAACGTGGGTTCCGACCGATAACCTCAGCCTTTTCGTAGCCGGTGACCCGGCAGAACATCGCATTTACATATTCAATGCTGCCATCCAGCGCGGCAATGACCACCGGAGCCGGCGCCTGCTCCATGGCCTGGGACAGGAGCTGGATCATCTCGCCCTGCTTCTGCACTCGCCGCTCCATCTGAATTAAATCGTTGCATTGACCGATGGTCTGCGATAATTTTGCGAAGTCCACCGGCTTCTGCGCAAACTGGCTTATGCCTATCGCTATGCATTCAAGCAGGTATTCGGTATCGCTGTAAGCAGTCAGCACGATGATATGACAATCGGGTTTGATCATGCGGATCTGGCTGGCCATCTCCAGACCATCCATCCTGGGCATCATTATATCTGAAAGGACGACATCCGGCATATTCTGCCTGTAAAGGGCAAGCCCTTCAACGCCATCGGACGCCACATACAGTGTACTCACTATCCGCCTCAAGAGGCCGGACACCTGTTCGCGCGTACTCTGTTCATCCTCTACGTACAACAAAGATATATCGTACTTTTCAATTTGGCCTTGCATGCCTGATATTATCTCCGGTATTGATGACCACTATAGTTTGGTTTAGTTTAGCCGGATTTTTATTAGATGCAAGCAATAATAAATTTCAATAATTAGAACAGGGTGGCAAATGGAAAAGATTTCCCTGCTTCAATCCCGCAATTACGAGATTGACAGCCTCAGACGCGACATAATCCAACTGCTTGAGCCCCTGGGGGGAATCTCCGCTTTCGTTAACCGTGGCGAGCGCATTCTGCTGAAACCCAACATGCTTTCGGCAAAAAGGCCGGAGCAGGCTGTAACAACCCATCCGGCCCTGGTAAGAGTGGTTGCCGAACTGGTCCGGGAGGCTGGCGGAATCGTACTGATTGGAGACAGCCCCGGAATCGGCGGCTTCACGCGCGTAGCTGAAAAGAGCGGTATTGCCGCTGCTGCTCATGAGAGTGGAGCGACTCTGGTGGAATTCAACGATGTCGTCAAACTCAGCGGGTCGGGAACATTCCGGCAGATACAACTTTCAAAAGCCTACATGGAGGCTGACAAGGTCATCAACCTTCCAAAGCTGAAAACCCATGAAATGATGACATTGACCTGTGCGGTCAAGAATCTGTTCGGAGCGGTTGTTGGAACTGAGAAAGCCGGCTGGCACCTGAAAGCAGGCACTTCCAGGGAACAATTTGCACGCCTGCTGCTCGAGATCTACCTGCAGAAGAAACCTGCGCTGAATATTGTTGATGCCATCCTGGCAATGGAGGGGG
>JACRCG010000252.1 GCA_016219145.1 Deltaproteobacteria bacterium
CATCCGAAAGCAGCTCCTGTGACGCCCCGGAAAAAGTGATCTGCCCCGCTTCGAGGACATAGGTGCGGTGAGAATGCTGCATGGCCAGCTTGGCGTTCTGCTCAACCAGTAAAATGGTTGTGCCATCGGCATTCAGATTGCGGATGATGGAGAATATTTCAAGGACAATCAGCGGAGCCAGGCCGAGACTCGGTTCGTCCAGCATCAACAACTTCGGGCGGCTCATCATGGCCCGGGCAATTGCGAGCATCTGCTGTTCACCGCCAGACAGGGTGCCGGCTGATTGATTCTTCCTCTCTTCAAGCCGGGGGAACAGCTGAAACATCCTGGAGATATCGCTTTGTATGCCGGCGCGGTCTTTTCGAACGTAGGCGCCCAGCTCCAGATTATCGAGCACACTCTGGCGCGCCAGCACCTGCCGCCCTTCCGGGCTCTGGGCAATCCCCATCCGGACAACCGCATCCGGCGCCAGACGGGTAATCTCCCTGCCGTCAAAATGAATGTTGCCTTCGCGCACCTTCAGCAGCCTTGAAACAGCACGCAGGGTCGTTGATTTACCGGCGCCATTGGCTCCGATCAGCGTAACCACCTCACCTGAGTTCACTTCCAGATCAAGGTTGCGAACCGCCTGAATGGCACCGTAGTTGATACTCAGGTTTTTCAGCTCCAGTAACGCCATTTACTCAGCTCCCAGATAGGCTTCAATCACGGCCGGGTCTTTCTGAACCTCAGCCGGGTTGCCGACCGCAATCAACTCTCCGAAGTTCAGAACTGCGATCCGATCACAGAGATTCATCACCAGCGGCACGTGATGCTCGATAAGCAGCACCGTCAATTTGAATTGTTCGCGGATCGCCCGGATGAACTCGGTCAGAGCACGTTTTTCGGCCGAATTCATACCGGCCGCCGGCTCATCCAGCAACAGCACCCGCGGATCAAGCGCCAGTGCGCGGCCTATTTCAAGGCGGCGCTGGTCGCCATATGAAAAGTTTTCCGCCAGTTCCCCGGCCCGGTCCGCCAGTCCGATCAGTTTCAGAAGCTCCCAGGCTTTTTCGTCAACCCTCTTTTCCTCGGCCCGGCTGGAGGGGGTGCAGAAAAAACCACCCCAGAGACCACTGCTGGTTCTGACATGCTGGGCAACCTTTATATTGTCAAGTGCGCTCAACCCCTTGAAAAGGCGAATATTCTGAAATGTGCGACCGATTCCCTTCTCGGCTATTCGATGCGGAGGTAAGCCGGTCAACCTTTCGCCCTGATAACTGAGCGTTCCGCTGCTGACCGGGGTAAGACCGGTCATCAGGTTGAAAAGAGTGGTCTTGCCTGCGCCGTTAGGTCCGATCAGGCCGAATATCTCCCCTTCGACCACCTGAAATGTAACATTATTGACGGCTTTCAAGCCGCCAAAGTTACGGCAGAGCCGCTCTGCATCAAGCAACACCTTCATTTTTCACCCCCGCCAAAACCCAGCTTGCGGACAGTGAAACTCCTGATATTACCTAATGCTCCGGCGATGCCCTGAGGCATGTAGATACTGGCGAACACCAGTACCAGGCCGTTGATAATCAGACGGGAATCTTTAAGCGGCCGGAGAATTTCCGGCAGCGCGGCCAGCAGAGTGCCACCCAGAAGCGGCCCCCACATGGAACGGCTCCCACCGATCAAGACGTACGCAAGATAGGCGATTGAAGCGTCAAAAGTACCCTGACGGGCGTTCCAGGTATTCAGAAAGGGGGCGCTCATGGCTCCAACCACCCCGGCCAGCACAGCCCCGATCACAAATGCCAGCACTTTGTAGCGAGTCGGATTGATACCCATGGCATCGGCGGCCAGCTCATCCTCACGAATGGCTTTGAAAGCGCGACCCACCCGCGAACGGTCCAGGCGGTAACTGAAAAACAGCATCAGGATCAGCAGTGGCCCGAAGGTCCAGATGTAATTCCAGCGACTGTCAAAAAGCTGCGGGACACCGAAGATACCGATTGCGCCGCCGGTGATTTCAAGATTCAGACAGATGACGCGCAGGATCTCCACAAAGGCGATCGTGGCCAGCGCCAGGTAAATTCCGCGTAGTCGCAGGGCCGGAATACCGACCAGTAGCGCCAGAACAGCACTGATAATTCCGGCAGCAAGCCATTCCAGAGGAAAAACAACCCAGCCGAGCGAGTCGCGCCAGGGGGCAAAATACTCGGCCGTGCCGATGATCGCCGCCACATAGCCACCCAGCGCGTAAAATCCGGGACTTGCCAGGCTTAACTGTCCTGCCATGAGAGGATAATAAAGGCTCATGGCCAACAGAGATTGCTGTACCAGGGTCACAATCAGGAAACCATTGTTCTGTAGAAAATCGTCCATCGATTACACCTTCTGGATATGGGTGCGGCCAAGTAGTCCCTGTGGACGCACCAGCAGCACGATAAACAGGAAGGCAAAGGCAACCGCTTCCTTGTAGGCACTGTAGTCAGGCGGAACAAAGGCCTCGGCCAAGCCGATCACTATGCCCCCCATGACCGCTCCGGGGATGCTCCCCAGCCCGCCCAGAACAATAACCGCCAGCCCTTTCAGGCCATAGGTAACTCCGAAGTACGGCCCGGCAATCCCGAAGCTTGTGCCTACGAGCGTACCAGCCAGACCACCCAGAAAACCGGACATGAAAAACGTTGCCAGTATTATCTTGTCAACACTGATGCCAAGCAGGCTGGCAGTTGTCGGATTCTCGGCCACCGCCTGCAGCGCCTTGCCGAGACGGGTAAAACTGATCAGATAGCCGAGGATTGAGAGGATCACCATGCAGACGGCAAAGATAATCACCTGAACGGTGCGGATCACGACCGGCTGCCCCGAAACTTCGAACATCATGGCCGGTTTGATGTCTCCATAAACCTGAGATGGAAAGGTATAGATCTCAGCACCGACCAGATACTGGATGGCGTTGACGATCACCAGTGCTACTCCCAGGCTGCTCACCAGCGCCAGCAGCGAATCTGCGCCGCGTGTTCGTAGAGGTTTGAAGGCCAGGCGCTCCAGCAGCACCCCGACCAACCCGGCCAGGATCGCTCCGATCAGAAGCGACAACGCAAAGGGAACTTTTAAATCAAGATTGAGACCGGACAGCAGGCCGTTGATCCCGAACTGCCCCACCGCCAGCGTGTAGGTGAAGTAGGCTCCCAGGGTAAACACTGCGCCGTGGGCAAAGTTGATTATGCCCAGGATCGAAAAGACCAGGGTATAGCCGAGAGCGAAGATGGCGTAGACACTGCCGATGCTGATACCGTTAAGCAGATTTTGGAGGAATTGGGCTAATGTCATGTAATCAACCTGTAAAAGTCGAACAATAGAAACAGGTCGAGGCCAAGAGAGCGTGCTAATATGCTTTTCTCAGCCTCAACCTGAACCTGCCTTCGATCTTATTTTACGTAAACGTATTTGCCGGTTTTGCCGTTCGGATCCATCTTGATCTTGGCGACATAGAAGTTTTCCTGATGGATTTCACCCTCCTGATCGAGGCTGATCTTGCCCAGCGGCGTCATATAGGAACCGGTGCGAATCTGCTTGTTCAACTCTTCGCGCACCTTGCCGAGATCCTGCTGGGTAATTTTTTTCTTGGTAACCGCCTCTACTTTCTTGAGCGCTTCCACAAATACCTGCACAGCAGTAAATGTCTGGGCGGTGAACTGGGGCGGCTCTTTTTTGTACTTGGCGCGGTAGTCGTCGGCCATGGCGGCGTTGATGGCGTTTTTGGGATCAGCCGAAGGGCTGTAGGCCTGGGCGATCAGAATGCCGTCGCAATACTGGCCGCAGACCGGAAAAATGTTAACGGTGTTGAGGCCGTTACCACCGATGATCGGCCCTTTGTAGCCTAGCTGGCGCAACTGCTTGACCAGATTTCCGCCGTCGGCGGAGAGGCCTGACACGATCGCCAGATCAACGTGGGCTCCCAGTACGGCAGTCACCTGGGAAGTGAAATCGGTGTCGGTGGTCTGGAATTTTTGCAATGTGGCAATCTGCAGCCCCATCTTTTTAACGGTTTCCTGGAAGGTGCCCGATTCAGAGGTATTGAAAGCGTCGTTCTGGGCGTACAGCACGGCCACCTTTTTAATGCCGGGGTGTTCCTTGAGCGCCTGTTTTACTGCGTTGGGAGCAACGATGGCAACCGGAGCGGAGACACGGCCGACGTATTCGCCGATCTGGGGAACCCCTTTGGCTGTGTTGGATGGACCAATTACCGGCACCTTGGCCCGATTGGCAATCGGATCAGCGCTGAAGGCCTGCTGGGAAAGTGTGGGACCAACTATGCCGACCACTTTGTCACGATTGATCAGGTTCTGAAAGGAGTTGATGGCTCCGGCCTCGTCCCCGCCGGTATCCTGGAAAACAAGTTTGAAAGGAGTGCCGTTGATGCCACCGTGGGCATTGAAATACTTCTCGGCAATTTTTGCGCCAACCACTTCCTCTTCGCCCAGAAGGGCCACATTACTGGTCTGTGCAACTCCAATACCGATGGGAATAGGCGTAGCCACATTCTCGGCACTTGCGGTACCGGCACAGAGCGTCAACAACAGCGTCACCAAAACAGATCGTCTCACGTTCTACCTCCTGACATTTGATTATTACGGCGTTCGCCGATGCATCCGGCAAGTTAATATGCCCAGTGGTGGTATAGCTCATAGAACCGCTTGGTGTCAATGTCATAACGGTGTATCAGCAGGCGTCAGAGGGTTCAGTTTTTTACAGTCACAGGTGGCATGGTACTGAGATGAATTCCTGAAAAAATCAGCACCATGCCGATAATGTGGAAAGTGCGGATTGACTCTCCCAGAAAAACAGCGGACAGAATCGCTCCGAAAACCGGCATAAGATACAGAAAAAATCCGGCCTTGTTTGGGCCGACTTCCTTGACCGCCTGGTTCCAGAAGATAAAGGCCAGCACTGAAGGAAACAGGGCCGTGTACAGGATGCCGGCAATATTTGCGGTATTGAGCAAAAAATGAGCCCCCTGACTTAGTTCCCAGACATACAGTATTGAGAGCGGTATCAGCCCGATCACGAAAATTGCAGTGAGAAAGCTCAGGGGATGCAGATCGATCGGACGCTTCCGCAGCATGAATGTATGGAACGCCCAGCTTACAGCTGCCATAAGAATCCAGATGTCACCACTATTGAACTGTAGAGTAAGGAACACAGTTATGTCGGAACGGCAGACAATCGTCAACACCCCCGTCAGGGAGATGGCAATTCCAACCCCCTGTCGGGGTGAAATCTGAGTTGCAGCAAAAAGGCGCGAAAGCAGCAGGATCAGTATTGGAATTATTGAATTAAGGAGCAGAGCGTTTGTTGCGGTAGTTGAGTGCAGGCCGATATATACAAAGGTATTGAAGCATGAAACACCCAGAACGCCATAAAGGGACAGGATGCGCCAGTTTTGTCTGAGCAGGGGCCATTGAGAGCGTACATGGGAAATCGAGAATGGAGCAAGGATCACGAGTGCCAGCATCCAGCGCCAGAATGCAAGACTGATCGGTGGAATGCTGCTCTTGACAGCTCGCCCAAGCACAAAATTTCCGGCCCAGAATATGGTGGTCAGAGTCAGGAGCAGGAATGGGTGGGCGTTTATACGCATTACCTGGTTTCCGGAGTCGGTGTGGTAGACGTTCGCCTCCTGCGGCGGTCCTTCTGCTTGCGCAGTTTGATAGTTCGCATCATTTCGGCAGTAATTACTCCTGAGGCGGCTTCTATACGCTCCAACAGCTCGCGGCGGGCCAGAAACCGGTTAATGGATTGACTCCTCTCCCGCATGCAGGTGGCAGTAATTCCGGTAGGTTTGTGCTTCAGTTGAACAGAGCTGGAGGTTTTGTTGACATGCTGACCACCATTACCAGAGGACCTGACAAAACTCTCTTCCAGATCCGCTTCACGGACCCCCAATTCGAGCATTTTCAGTCTCAGCCAGCGGTTTTTCTCGGCACTTACGGCAAATTCAGTCATGCATGGCCAGCCGGATGAATTTGCCCCGTACGATGGAAATATTCACTGTGCCGCATCCAGGGTAACTCTCACCATTTTAAGCAAAGTATCCGAAGAGACCGGCTTCTGAAGCAGGCGAACATCCTTGGCATTAATTCCCTCGCGGTCGACAATATCCGAAGTAAAGCCGCTGGTGAACAGAATGCGAACATCAGGATCACTCTCCCTGATCCGACGGAAGGCCTCAAAGCCGTTCATAACCGGCATGAATACATCCATGAGTACAAGGTCTACCTTGTTTTCCCTGTACAGGAGTACAGCTTCCCTGCCGTTTTCAGCAGAAATCACAACATAGCCGCCATATTCAAGTATCGCCTTGAAGGCATCCCTGACTGTCGGGTCATCTTCCGCAAGTAGAATTGTTTCATTTCCATGCATCAGAAACTCCGTTCCTGTCGGCGCTTACGCCATGGATATCCTTGAACCTGTACAGAGTGTAGACTATAGCAAAAATTGACAATAATTCAAAGACTTTAAACGAACTGCTGTGCGACAGTTGCCGCTCCTTCTCCGACATGCTATAAACATCCCGGACAGCTTCAGCCAACTCTAGAAAACGGGGATGCTTGTGAAAACAAATCTGCTGCAACGTTTCTGGGTCACCTTTTCCGTACACGTGGTCGGTTTCTACGCATCCGTCCTGAACAGATTCGTAATCAAGGGGCATGGGCACATCCCCCGCAACGGTCCTGTTCTTCTGACATCAAATCATATTTCAGCCTACGAAACCATCTTCCTGCCATGGGCCGTCATCAAACATAACCCGTTCCAGATGCTTTGGGCGCCGGCCAAGGAAGAACTGTTTGAGAATACTTTTCAGCGGATCATTTATTCTTCATGGGGCGCTTTTCCGGTCAGGCGCAAGCGTGATGTCAAGGCAAACCGAATTCTGAACGATCTGCTGATCGACCAGAAAGTCATGCTGTTCCCGGAAGGTACACGACATAAAGACGGCAGGCTGGGTAAGGGCAATCGCGGAGTGGGAAAAATTATTTATGATACCCGTCCAGCAGTCATACCAACCGCGCTGATCGGATTGAACAGCTGGAAATTCCCCGGACTGGGACAAAAAGGTGCGGTAGTTTTCGGGAAACCTGTTGATTTCAGAGATCTTTATCTACTGGACGACTGTAAGGAAACTCATCTCTTGATAGTGGAGCGAGTCATGCGGGCCATTGCTGACCTGCTGAAAGAAGAAGGGGCCTATGTCGGCGAAGCCTGATGGACAGATTGTGGAGATTTTTTGCGATGGAGCTTGTAGCGGCAATCCGGGCCCGGGGGGATACGGAGCCATCCTCCGCTACGGCGGGCACGAAAAGGAGATCAGCGGCGGTGCGACTGAGACAACCAACAACCGCATGGAGCTGAGTGCTGCAATAGAAGCGCTGCGTCTTTTAACCAGACCGTGCCGGGTAACCGTCACGACCGACTCACAGTACCTGGTCAAGGGGATCACCCAGTGGATCACCGGCTGGCAACGCAACGGCTGGCGCAACAGCAAGAAAGAACCGGTCGTAAACAGGGACTTGTGGGAGCTGCTGCTTGAAGCCACGCAAAAACATAGCGTACAGTGGAAATGGGTTCGCGGGCATGCCGGGCATGCCGAAAACGAACGCTGCGACCAGCTGGCACGAATGGGCATTCCCAACTGATTTAATAAATTTTGAGCGGTTTATTGTTTTGTGGCCGGGACAAAACCAACCAGCGTGAATCCGAATTTAGGATGCATGAAGGCATGCGTGTTGGGAAAATTGGAGAAAAGCCACCCCTTGTATATCAGCGTGCTGGCATCGGTTATACTGACCTTCACGCCCGGGTTCTTCAGCTCGTTTGAAGTTGAGGTCACACTGGAACCCTGCATGACAAAGGTGGGCAGGAAAGCTTCGATTGTGATTGTGAGGTTCGAAGATGGAATGCGGGAGGAGCCGCCGATGGGCACAGTATAAATATTTTCGGTGGCACGGGCTTTGTCGATCACCGCAATTTTTACAGCCTTCCAGGCGCTGGCGACTTCCGGAGGTACGATTACGGTCTTTTCTTTGACAGGCTGGTGGGAAACGTTGGGCCTGAAGGCGGCCGGAGGCTGTTCGTTGCTGCCCTGACATGCGGTTATCAGCCACATCGCAACCAATGCAAGCAGAGCATTCTGTACATGGATCGAAAGGGTCACTGAAATACCCGGCAATAAAATGGCGGAGAGAGAGGGATTCGAACCCTCGATACCGGTTTCCCAGTATACTCGCTTAGCAGGCGAGCGCCTTCGACCTACTCGGCCATCTCTCCGTATGTTTGTCCCTGGCTGCCGTGAAGACTCTGCTTATCAGGGCCCGGCAACCAAGGGAGTGGATGTCTACCACGCAAAGCCAACAAAATCAAGTCCAAAGAACAGATTATTTTCCTTTTTTCAGATCCACCAGAATCGACTTGGCCACAGCTTTCAGGGTTTCAAAAACCCCTTCTCCAGTCGTGGCGCAGGCTTCATAGTCGGGCACATTGGTCGGATTCAACTCGCGGCGCAGTTCCTCAACTGACATGGCGCCCGGCAAGTCGCGCTTGTTGTACTGTACCACATACGGCAGCTTGTCCAGATCATACCCCTGCTCTTTCAGGTTAAGCCGCAGGTTCTCCAGTGACTCGATGTTGGCGTCGATCCGCTCTTCCTGAGAATCAGCTACAAATACAACCCCGTCAACACCCTTCAGAATCAGCTTGCGGGATGCGTCATAAAAGACCTGGCCAGGAACGGTGTACAGGTGGAAACGGGTCTTGAAGCCCCGTATCTCGCCCAGGGAGAGCGGCAGAAAGTCAAAAAACAGGGTGCGCTCGGTCTCAGTCGCCAGACTGATCATCTTCCCCTTGGCGTCCGGTGCGGTCTTCTGATAAACGAACTGAAGATTGGTGGTCTTGCCGCACAGCCCTGGACCGTAATAAACAATTTTACAGTTTATCTCGCGAGAGGCATAGTTGATGAAGGACATCTTTGGCTTACCTCGTAATCAGTTAACTGAAAAGGTTATCGATATCGTCATCTGTGATTTCAGCGAAGGGGAAATCTGAAGAACCGCGCTTCTCTTTTTCCTCTGATTTTTTCATCAGCTTTTCAAAGATAGAGGCCAGCTCTTCCGATGACTTTTTGACCCGCAAACGCACCAGGCCCAGCGACGAGCGGCTGTCGAACAGCACAACCAGAATGACTCTGCCGGCAACAATGGAGATATGCAGGTTATCTTTCTCTCCTTCGTGAAAAAGGATCGAAAACTCTTTTTCGCCGATCAACTTTGCAAGTCCGCCGGTTGCTGCGATATTCCCGGCTGTAAGCGAGGCGAGCGATGTCGTGTCGAAACGTTCGGTTTCTCCTACCCCGGAAATGAGCTGGCCGTTCTTGTCTACCAGAAAAATGACCTTGGAGTTTGCTTCCTTCAGCAAACGCCCGATGACATCGTTAATCTCCTGGAACTCTTCTTCGTACATGACCAGCTGCGGATTGGACATGCTTCTCTCCTTGCCCGTCGGCTATATGACATCACAGCTCGTGTCCCAAATTAAAAATATCGTTGCTTATATCAAAACTCTCGGTCTGTTACAAGCTTAATCAGCTAGGGTTCTGTTTCCGGAGAATATCAGCTGTTTGCTTTACAAAAACAGCTGTGCTACCTTGCGCGGGCTAAAAATCATAACTTATAAGCAGGGCACTACACTATGGAATTAAGCTTCTCCCGCTCCAACCCGCAGATAGACCAGCTCATCGCGCGCCTGATAGAAGAGTCGGGCGGCGTTCATCATCCGGAGATCATCCGCGAGATGCTCCTGGCTACGCTGAAAATAGGCCAGGAGGTTGATTATCTGGCCGACTTGAAACTGATCAACCGTACCTTGCGCGAAATGCGTTACACCGCCAAGGTTTTCGGCCCGTACCGTAATCGCAAGAAGGTTACAATATTCGGCTCGGCACGCACTGAACATCATGAAGAGATGTACCAGAAGTGCCTGCGCTTCAGCCGGAGTCTGGCTGAAAACGGTTACATGGTGATCACCGGAGGCGGCCCCGGCATCATGCAGGCCGGAAATGAGGGAGCCGGAAGCGACAATTCCTTCGCAGTTAATATCCGTCTCCCTTTTGAGCAGAAACCCAATCCGGTCATGTACAGAAACCCCCGCCTGGTGACGTACAAATATTTCTTCAACAGGAAGGTAGCCTTTGTAAAAGAGGCTGATGCCATCGTGGTGTTTCCGGGCGGGTTTGGAACCCTGGACGAAGCGATGGAGGTGTTCAC
The DNA here is from genome assembly GCA_016219145.1 of Deltaproteobacteria bacterium. Taxonomy (GTDB): domain Bacteria; phylum Desulfobacterota; class Desulfuromonadia; order Geobacterales; family Pseudopelobacteraceae; genus JACRCG01. The sequence goes on from JACRCG010000252.1 coordinate 10,296, forward strand.
GCTGATCCAGACCGGCAAGACCTCACCAAAACCCCTCATTTTGATGGATGACAGTGAAGGCTACTGGGAGAAATTCTTTGATTTTGTAAAACAGAGCCTGCTGGTAAACGGTTTCATATCCGGTGAGGATTTTTCACTGTTCACCATCACCAGCAGTGAGCAGGAAGCTTTTGATGTGATCGAAACCTTTTACCGCAGCTATCATTCACTCCGTTTCATTGAAAACAGGCTGGTAATCAGACTGAACAAGGAAATTTCCGAAGCCCAGATTGCAACGCTGACGGAAGAGTTCCCGGAGCTGATTCAGGATGGTGACCGGATCAGCTGCTGCAAAAGCTTTCCCGAAGAAATTGACGAGCCGGATCTTGCACATTTGCCCAGGATAACCATGTTGTTCGACCATCATCACTACGGACTGCTGATCGCGTTCATAAACCGCATAAATACCTTCTGACGGGTGAGGTTCGTTGACAACGACCAGAGCTTGACGTTATAGTGCGCCATCACAATTATCCCGGAATGCCATGCAGGATCTCAAAAATTTATCAAGAAAAAAGCCCTCCCGCGGTTTCAGCATTTTCGGTTCTGGCAGCAATAACAGACGTTTCAAGCCAGCCGCCGAGCCGCTCAGGTTCCGCCTTGCTATTCCTGTCGGCAAACGCAGGCAGCAGATCAAACTGGCGTTGCTCTTTCTGGCCGTAGTTCTGGCGCTGGCGCCGGTCTGCGCGAGTTTATTGCGCAAGGCGCCTCCCATCTGGCCGCAGATTACTTCATGGATCAACTTCCACGCCGAAGCGCCTCCAAAGACGGTTGAGGCGGCCATACCTCCAACTGTTCCGAGTCACTTTGAGACGGCCGGAAATCTGCTCGGTAAAGCTGAAAATGTCGACGGCCAGCTCTCGGCTGTTGCTCCGGACGGCATTCGCTACAACTACACCCTTCTGGGGGGCTTGCAAAAAAGGGTACATGACTATCTGGCTCTGCACCAGGTGCCTTATGCGGTTTTCGTGGCCATAGAGCCCTCAACCGGGCGCATACTGGGCATGACATCCTACTCGTCAGTAGATCCTAACTGGGGCAGAGAAGCATTTTACGGACTTTATCCGATGGCCTCGCTGTTCAAGATTATTACAGCCTCGGCTGCTCTGGAATCCAGAAAGATTACACCCGGCACGGTGATAGAGTTCCGTGGCAACTCCTATTCAGAAAACCCGCGCTACTGGTACGCCAGCCCAAAAGGCAGGAACAACCGTATGGACGTTACCCACGCCATGGGCAAATCCATCAACCCGGTCTACGGTCGCCTGGCGAGCGACATTGCCGGCAGAAATTCCATCATGGCTTCCGTGGACCGTTTTGGCTTCAATCAGAATATTTTCCCGGGAATACCGGTCAAGAGCAGTCAAGCCGCCGCGCCTGCCAGTGACCATAATCTGATGCTGATGGGGGCGGGACTGGATCACGATGTTAAAATCTCGCCGCTTCATGCAGCTGTTATCATGTCTGCCATCGCCAACAACGGCAAAATGATGGCGCCGGCGTTGACCAGAAACAGTGTGACCGCCGGCGGAATAGAAGAAAATTTGTTTGTTCCGAAGGAGTTGCGCCAGCTGGTGGCGCCGGAAACGGCCGCCTCACTGAAGCAGATGCTTTCAAGCACGGTACTGACCGGCACATCCCGCAAAGCTTTTCACGACAGACGCGGCCGGCCGCTTCTGCGCGTGCCGATTGCGGCCAAAACCGGTTCGATCAACGGCACAGATCCCAAGGGGCACTATTCCTGGTTTGCAGCCTTTGCTCCAATAGACAACCCGCGTATCGCGCTGGCAGCACTGGTAATAAATCCCGACAAATGGAAGATCAAGGCATCACAGGTAGGAGAGCAGGCTCTGGAGGAATTTTTCAGAAAACAGGGGCGGGATTAGTCTGTCTTCGTGGAAGAATAAGTCATAAGGCGCAGCTCGCCATTTTGCATCTCACCGAATGTGAACTGTTCCATCCAGTCCCCCAGAGACAAGATGGTGAAGGCTTTGTCGCTGGACTGCTCGCAGAATGCCACGTGAAAGTGGCCAGTTACCAGGCCGCTGCACCCTTTTTGCCGCACAGTCAGGGCAAAATTCCGGATTATCGAATGGTAATCCCACCTGGCGGACTTGACATGATACTTTGATTGGCTGGAGCGCTGCAGCTTCGCTTTGATCGAAAGAGCAAGAGCTGGCGGCATAACCCTGACTGCCGCTGCTGCCGCCCGGTTGCGCAGAATCAGACGCAGCAGCCTGTAGCCGTAGTCGGCGCGGTTGATCTGGTCGCCATGACAAAGATAGAGGCGTTTCCCCTGAATTTCCTGTATGATGGGGATCACGTGGATCTCGGCTTTCAGACGGCGCGAAAAAACTTCGCCCAGATGGAAGTCATGGTTGCCTTCAAAGAATACCAGGCGGCACCCGGAAGCGACCAACCGGTCGAGCGCTTCCAGCAGCTGATCGTATTGCCGGAAGGGCTGCGAGGGGAAACCGACCCAGAAGTCAAACAGATCGCCCATTATGTAGAGCGACTCTGTATTTCCGGTCAATTCTTCAAGGAAACCGAGCAACAGTTTGTAATTGCCGTCCGCCGGATCCTTGAGATGAGCGTCGGCCAGAAATATCGTGCGCATGGCCGGAATTGTGCTGTCAAAGAGCGCTGATGTCAACAAATGAATAGAGGTTACAGTATGGGTTTCATTCACAATGTAGAAATATCGTGGGACGCTCTTTTGAACGCTTTCACCAACGGTCATGGGGACCACCTTTATTTTCTGGACAAGATGACCGGCGAGATTTTTTTTGTTTCTGCGGCGCTGGAGGATGAAGATTTCTGGCGGCAGATGGAGACAAATCAGGAGCGTTTTCTGGAAATCCCTCCCTTTGACCTGCGGGTCGAGAGACAGATCATCTCGGACTTTATCAACACCATCAAGGACCACGACCTGAAAAGCATGCTGGACGGTTTTCAGTCAGGCCGCAAACCATACGGCAATCTTGATGACATTCTGGAGTTTTTCCCCGATGACCAGGAGAGGCTCGCCGGATTAAAGGATGATTTTTTGAGCAGACGCGTGAAAAACTGGCTGGAAGAACACAATCTTTTCACCGTTGAAGCAACCTCGCTGAGTACGCTGAGCCCCTAGGGAGGGGACGATGGAACATACGCATCACGCCCACGCCCCTCGCAACGACTACGGCAGACTGATCGCTACAATACTTCTGTTCTGTCTTCTGGCCGCCGCCGGTTATGCGCTGCAGCACACTATTTCCTGTTTCCTGCTTTCCTGGGTAATTGCCTATCTGCTTGATCCGATTCTGCTTAAAATCGAAGAGCGCGGACTCAAACGGGTATACGGGCTCGCCCTTCTGTATGTTATCCTCGGTATACTGACCGTTTTTTTTCTGACCATCATGCTGCCGGCCGCCACCATCAGCTGGAACTCATTTGTACGGGATCTGCCGAACTACATCCAAAAAATCAAGCAGGCCTCCATGGAATGGGAAAACCAGCTTCCAGACCGCTATGGTTCTATTGAAATAGAGTGGCTGATTGAAAAGGCTACCGGCAATATCGGAGCGGCAGCCGAAAAAACCGGCGCCTGGGCGTATTCTTTCGGCACCCGCATATTTTTCAACCTCTTCAACGTAGTTCTTTCGCCTATCCTCGTATTCTTCATGCTCTATTACAAACAGTCAGTCATCGACACGACCGCTTCATGGCTGCCGGAACGTCGCCGCGAACTTATCCTGGAGATCGGAAGAGAGGTCAACGACAGTATCGGGGGCTATCTGCGCGGACAGGTGATGGTATCGATCATTGTGGCCGTGCTGGTAACGGTGGCGCTGTTCGCCCTTGACATCCCCCACTCGATCTTCTGCGGTGTCTTTGCCGGAGCCGCCTCGATTCTCCCTTTTATCGGCGTAATCATCGCCATACTTCCGGCGCTCTTTTTCGCCTGGTTCAAGTACCAGACGGTCGCCATTCTGGGCCAGACCGGTATAGCTTTTGCTGTTATCTATTTTTTCGAGGGTTACATCATCAAGCCGATTGTATTCAAGGGGGCTATGAATCTCAATCCGCTGGTCACAATCATCATGGTCATGGCACTCGGCGAAACATTGGGTTTCTGGGGCATTCTGCTGGCACTTCCGATCGCCTCCGCCATAAAAATAACCTGGGGTCATTTTGTCAATGGCGATTTCAAACAACATTAATCCGTCCGGAGAGTTGAGCTTCGCGGTACGCGGACTGCACTGCGCCTCCTGCGTCAACACTCTTGAGAAAAAACTGCTGGAAAACCCCGCCATCACGACCGCCATAGTGAATCTGGCTGTTGAAACCGGTTTTGTCTGTTTTGATCCGCAACTTCTCAAACCTGCTGATATCTTTGCAATCGTGCACGCCGCCGGATTTACGCCGGATGAAGCTGGCGAAGCCGATCATGCCGCAGACGACTCCCTGCGCATCCAGCGCAACTGGTTCCTCTTTTCACTTCTGGCCTCGCTGCCGATCATGATCACCATGGGTATGCACGGCAACCGGGCGGTGATGCAGCTGAATCTGCTGCTGGCCACCGCCGTCCAGTTCTCGGCCGGACTGGACTTCTATCGCGGGGCCTGGACTTCCATCAAAAACCGCAGCGCCAACATGGATGTGCTGGTGGCCCTGGGCACTTCGGCCGCCTATTTTTACTCGCTGCTGGCCTACTTCGGGCTGCTCGGCCCGCATCGCGAGGTTTTCTTCGAGACCTCGGCCATGCTGATCGCCTTTATCCGGCTGGGCAAGTATCTTGAAGCCAGAGCGCGCGGCAAGGCCGGCGAAGCGCTCAAAAAACTGCTCCATCTCCAGGCCGACAAGGCCAGACTGGTTACACCCGATGGGGAAAAGGACGTCCCGGCCTCCGTGATCCGCGTCGGCGACATCGTGCTGGTACGGGCCGGCGAGACCATCCCGGTGGATGGTGAAGTGGTGGACGGCGGCGGAGTGGTGGACGAAAGCATGGTGACCGGGGAATCGCTGCCGGTATCCAAAAAGAGCGGAGATACCGTCACCGGCGCAACCATCAACCGGAACGGCGTCATGCGGGTGCGCGCCACCCGCATCGGCGAGGCCACCCTGCTGGCTCAGATCGTGAAAATGGTGCGCGAGGCCCAGGGGGACAAGGCCCCGATCCAGCGCTTCGCCGATGCGGTTTCGGCCTGGTTTGTGCCGATTGTGCTGCTCCTGGCTGCAATAACGTTCATGATCTGGTTTCTTCTGCTTTCCAGTGACTTTCTGACCGCCTTCCGCTTTGCGATAGCGGTTGTCGTGATCGCCTGCCCCTGCGCCATGGGACTGGCCACGCCGACCGCCATCATGGTCGGAAGCGGGATCGCGCTTGGGCGTGGCATCCTGGTCAAAAAAGGCTCCGCCCTGGAAATCATCTCCGGACTGCAGGTGCTGCTGCTCGACAAGACCGGTACCCTGACCGTAGGGACTCCGACGATGACCGATCTTGTTCCGGTAACTCGCGGCGTTGACCCGGAAAAATTGCTGGAGTGTCTGGCAACGGCCGAGGCGCACTCCACCCATCCGCTGGCCCAGGCTGCGCTGGCGGCAGCGCTGGAGGCCGGGATCAGCCCAGGCGAGGCGACCGATTTCGAAGAACGGGGCGGATTCGGCATCACCTGCAATTTTGGCGGCTTTCGTCTGGCGGTCGGCAACGAGCGTTTGATGGAAGAGCTGGAAATAACGCTGGCGCCTCTCGAAAAGCGAGTAGATGAGCTGACCAGGGCCGGCAAATCACTGGTCTATGTGGCAGCCGGAAGCGCCCTGGTCGGCGTGGCCGCCTTCGCCGACACCCTCAAGCCCGGTTCGGCCAAGGCTGTGGCCCAGTTTCGCAGTATGGGCATCACCACCTGCATGATCACCGGCGACCACGCCGATGTGGCTGCGATCGTGGCCCGGCAGGCCGGTGTCGATAGCTTCGAGGCCGATGTATTGCCGGGGCGCAAGCAGGAAGTTGTCAAGGAATACCAGCGACGCGGAATGATTACCGGCATGGTCGGCGACGGCATTAATGACGCGCCGGCCCTGGCGCAGGCGGAAGTCGGCATCGCCATCGGCGGCGGAACCGACGTAGCCAAGGAGACCGGCGACATCGTCCTGATGCGCGATGATCTGCTGGACGTGGTCAGAGCGATCAAAATCGGCCGGGCTACCCTCTCCAAAGTCAGGCAGAACCTGTTCTGGGCGCTGTTTTACAACATCCTCGGCCTGCCGGTGGCGGCCGGGCTGTTTTCAGGATTCGGCATCACCCTCAAACCTGAGTACGCCGGACTGGCGATGGCCTTTTCGTCCGTCTCGGTCGTGCTTAACTCGATTTTGCTGAAACGGATGGAAAAAGAGCTTTGACAACCCGGAGGAATAGATGAAAGTCACCGCATTTAACGGCAGCCCGCGCAGAAACGGCAATACTTCAATCCTGATCAACCATGCCCTTGAGGCGCTGGAAAAGGAAGGCATCGAGACCGAACAGGTTCAGGTTGGAGGCGAGAAACTGAATGGCTGCATCGCCTGTTATCAATGTTTTTCACGTCTGGATAAACGCTGCGCCGTAACCGACGACATTGCCAATGAATGCATTGAAAAAATGCTCGCATCAGACGGTATTATCATCGGTTCTCCAACCCATTTTGCAGCGCTGACACCCTGGGCCAAGGCGCTGATCGACAGATGCGGGATGGTCTCGCGCGCCAACAGCGACATGCTCAAGCGCAAGGCCGGGGCCGCAGTGGTGGCGGCGCGGCGCGGCGGAGCGATCAACGTTTTCGACACCATCAATCACTTCTTCACTATCGGGCAGATGATTATTCCAGGATCAAACTATTGGAACGTCGGTCACGGCAGAAACATGGGTGAGGTCAATCAGGACGAAGAAGGCGTAAAAACCATGCAGGTATTGGGGGAGAATATGGCCTGGCTGCTGAAGAGGATTGCGGGGTAGATGATAATTGACAATGCCATAGAAATAATTTAGAAAAGCCTTTTTTGATGTATACTCAGGATGAAACGTCCCTCCACTTCTTGAATAGCAGATCAGGCTTGCATGCCAATAATTGAGGCAAAGGGGGAAGCCATGATAGAAGCTGCAACAATAGTTGATGCCCTCCATTACATCCTCAGCAGGGTAAAAAATGCTGGTAAAATCAAATTGATCAAACTGGTATATCTTGCGGACAAGTATCATCTGCTACGGTACGGTCGCACCGTAACCAATGATGATTATTACGCAATGGAACGCGGGCCGGTTGGAACCACCGTAAAAGACGTACTTTCTCTGGATAAAGAAATGCTTGCCAAGGAATACAACTATATCTCCAGACTGATTGGGAAGACTGGAGCCAACTACATTGCAAATCCTGTTGCCCACCTCCGGTATGATCATCTTTCTGAGACAGATATGGAAGCGCTTGATTTTGTCGTTGATACGTTCGGCAAAAAGACTGGAGCACAGCTAACCGTGTACACTCACAAATACCCTGAATGGGCTCAGCATGAGCACCTGTTCAAGGGTAACAGCATCCGCCGTGTTCGTATCGAACCCGAAGAGCTTCTTTCGGTCATTGACGATAACTGCTTTGGCGTATCGCCGGAACATGTGGAAGAATCTCGAAAGATGGTTACCGGCGTTTTTCACTGACCGTGAAAATACCGATACCACTGTCAATCCAGATAAGTTCCATAGAAGCTCCGTGCGTTTGTCACTTCAAAGACAAACAGCACCGTCCCGAAGGCCCGCCCCATTTTTACGTGATTATCCCCGTCAATTCCGCAACCGATCTGGTGTTGACCATGATTACGTCGCAAATTGTCTCAGCAACAGACTATTACAGCAACAGACCTGATGCGTACGCAAGCCTCATTGCCGTGAGAAAAAGTGATTTGCCTTTTTTATCGGTTGATCCAAGCATGATCAACTGTAACAATGTAGAATTGGTTCCCAAAGCTGATTTACCCCGTAAGTTTGACCCGGCATTCGGTTTCGAAATGAAATTGCCCACAGTGCCGGAAGAGCTGACAAAACGGATTATCACAGCCATTCACAACAGCCCGGTAGTAAAACCGATTATAAAAAAGCTGCTGAAAGTTCTGTAACAACAGGAAGATTATACTCCATTCCATAAAGGCGCTTTGTGCCGTTGACAGGCGGGTGTTGCCGGAGTAATGTGAGGCACTTTTTATGTTATGGATGGGGATGAAACGGATGGGACAAACGAACGATAACAAAAGCCGCTGAACCGGAAAGAATGCCGGTAGGGCGGCTTTTGTAACCGGATGAACCTTGACTTTGGTCGATTTAATAGGGGGGGGAATGGCAGGATTTCTTGATGGACTTGTTCAGGAAGACGAGGCAAAAAAGATTTATGTCGCTCGTTCCAAGAGCGTTGACGAGAAGACCGTCACTGCTGCCAACAATAATGCGCTTACTACTAAGGTGCAGGGTGAAGAACAGGATGGTTGGTCTGTAGCGAGGAAAAATAATAAATCTGTTCGTGTATCTAAGCCTAAACCCCATGACCGTCAGTTGGAAGATGATGTATGGTGTTTGCTCTACAAGCTCGGTTTCAAAGAATTAAACGCTGACCGAAACTTTACAATCAAACTTGGCCCAAATGCACCTGGTCGGCAGATTGATATATTCGCTAAGGATGACGAGACAGTTTTTATTGTCGAATGTACTCATGCTCAAGAGCAAAAACCCAAATCCATCAAGGGACTGATCGACAAAATCAACGGCATTCGGGAGGATGTAATCAAGGCCATCCATGCCCACTTTGGCAGGACTCCTAAGCTCAAGGTCAAATGGGCTATTGCAACCAGGAATGTTGATTGGAGAAAAGCTGATAAGGACCGTGCTGCTGAAGCAAAGATTGCTGTAATCACCGAGCAGGATATTTCCTACTACTCCAAGCTGACTGGCTACCTAAAGGAGGCGGCGCGTTATCAGTTTTTGGCACGCTACCTTAAAGGTGAGGGCATTGATGGTCTACGAATCGATGTTCCAGCGACCAAGGGGAAAATGGGTGGGATTACCTTCTACAACTTCCTTATTTCACCCTTCGACCTATTGAAGATCGCCTACATCAGCCACAAGGCGACCTCTGCCAACGATCTTGAGACCTACCAACGCATGGTAAAACCGTCACGGCTCAAAGAAATTGCTGCCTATATTGACGACGGGGGACAGTTTCCTACTGTCAAGCGCCAGGGTTATTTTCCAGTGCCTGCGCCAAGTTTATTTTCCAGTTTAGCGTTCAACGGGCTTCCTGTTAGTTCGTAACAGCCTGTTGAGGCCGTCCTCTTTTTCGATATGATTCTCCCTTCATCGGGAGGTGA
>JACRCG010000253.1 GCA_016219145.1 Deltaproteobacteria bacterium
CAGATGCTGGCGTATTGCACTTCCCGGTGCAATGAGCTGGAAACAGCCGATTTGTGTGGATTTATCTTCAAAAAAGACTCGCCGAGTTCGGGCCTGTTCCGGGTCAAGGTTTACAATAATGGTCAGGCAGTTAAGAACGGCAGCGGTTTGTTTGCGGCAGCAATGGCCCGCCACTTTCCTTTGCTGCCGATGGAGGAGGAGGGGCGTCTGAATGATCCCGACATTCGTGAAAACTTCATCGAACGGGTCTTCAGCTATCGCCGCTGGAAGGATTTTCTGGCTGGAAATCCAACGATCGGTCGTCTGGTGGAGTTTCATACCATCCACAAACTACTCATGATGGCCCACAGTCCACACATTTACCGCGAATTGGGTACTCTGGTGGCACACGGCAGCGGCCAGAAACCGAACAATCTTTTTCGGCATTATGAGGAACTGTTTATGAAGGGACTGACTCTGCATGCAACGGTCAAAAAAAACACCAACGTGCTGCAGCACATCATGGGCTATTTCAAACAGCAGCTTTCCGCCGAGGAAAAGACGGAACTGATGGGGGTTATCAGCCAGTATCACGATCACCTGTTGCCCCTGATCGTGCCGATAACCCTGCTGCGCCACTATATCAGCAAATATGACCAACAATATCTGAAGGATCAGGTATACCTTGCCCCCCATCCCTCGCAGCTCATGCTGCGTAACCATGTATAGGCTGATAATTCTCCTGAAATCTCCTTGACAAAAGCTATGTCGATTATTACCTTGGGAACGTTGGCACTCAAATATCACGAGTGCTATTTTTTTGGGGTCTGACCATGGATGTTGAGCTTTCCGCCCGCAGCAGACAGATACTTGAGGCAATTGTCGAAGATTACATCGCCACCGCCGAACCGGTCGGAAGCAGCGCGGTTGCGCGTCGTCACGCCCTGACTCTTTCCTCTGCCACAGTTCGCAACGTGATGGCCAATCTGGAGGAAATGGGGCTCCTCACTTCGCCCCATACTTCTGCCGGCAGAATACCGACCGAAAAGGCCTACCGCTTTTATGTCGATTCGCTGGTAGCCCTGAGGCGCGTCAGCCGTGAAGAAAAGCGCCAGATCATCAGCCATTGCCGCCAGTCAGGAGCAGGGTTGTCAGGAATATTAAAAGAGACCAGCCGCACACTTTCGCAGCTTTCCAACTATATGGGGATTGTGGTGGCCCCCAGTTTTACATCAGACGTATTCCGTCATATTGAATTCATCCGTATCGGACAACACAAGATTTTGGCCATTCTGGTCTCCAGCAAAGGGGCTGTCCAGAACCGCCTGATCGAGACTGATGAAGAAATTGCCCCTGAAGAGCTGATCAGAATGGGCAACTATCTGAACGAAATGATGCAGGGCTTGACGATTAATCAGGCCCGCGAGCGCATCCTGGCCGAGATGAAGAGCGAGAAGGCGCAGTACGACCGGATGATGTCCCGTGCGCTGCGTATCAGCGAACAGGCTGTTACGGTTGAAAATGATGAGATTTTTGTGGAGGGGCAGGCCCGAATCCTCGACCAGCCCGAGTTTAGTGATGCCGCCAGAATGAAGGAGATTTACGAGGCTTTCGAACAGAAGGGGATCATACTGCAGCTTTTATCGCGCTGCATGACAGCAGACGGTGTACAGATATACATCGGTTCGGAAACCTCCCTGAGCCGCTCGGCCGGCATCAGCCTGATCACTTCACGCTTTGTCACCAGCAGTAATACCGTCGGGATGCTGGGCGTCATCGGCCCCACCCGGATGGGCTACTCCAGCGTCATTCCTATTGTGGACTACACAGCCAGGATGGTCAGCCGGCTGTTAAGCGAAGCCTGAAATACATTCAAACCAGAACCAAGGGGATATTTAAGACATGGAAACAAAAGATACTGTGGAACTCACGAGCCTGGAAGCACCCGGCGAAATCGAGAGCAATCCTGCCGCTAATGCGGCAGACACTTCTATTTCACTGGAAGAACAGCTTGCGGCCAAGGAAAAGGAAGCCGGTGAAAACTGGGATCGTTTTCTGAGAGAGCGAGCCGATCTTGAAAACTACCGCAAACGCGTCAACCGCGAAAAAGAGGAATTGCTTAACTACGGCACCAAATCATTGATCGAGGAAATCCTGCCGGTTGTTGACAACCTTGAGCGCGCCATAGCGCACGCCTCCGAGGATGGCCTGGGTGCGCTGGTGGAAGGGGTCCGCATGACCCACGGCATGCTGCTTTCCGCTTTGAAAAAATTCGGCGTATCTCCGCTGGAAGCGGCCGGTTCCGCTTTTGATCCAGCCTTTCACCAGGCCATGGCTCAGGTGCCCAGCGATGAACATGCGCCGAACACCGTCATTGAGGAGCTCCAGAAAGGCTACATGCTCAAGGAGCGCTTGTTGCGGCCCGCCATGGTTACGGTGTCATCAACTGCAAAATAATTTTTTCCACACCTTGTTTTTTGCTGAATCAGTGAATAGCTTTATATCGAAGGAATCAAAATAGGAGGATTACAAGTCATGAGCAAAGTTATAGGAATCGACCTCGGAACAACCAACTCCTGCGTTTCAATCATGGAGGGGGGCGAGCCGGTCGTTATAGCCAACTCCGAGGGCAGCCGCACCACCCCGTCAATGGTTGCCATATCTGACAGCGGTGAGCGTCTGGTAGGCCAGCAGGCCAAGCGCCAGGCTGTAACCAATCCCGAGAATACCCTGTACGCGATCAAACGCCTGATTGGCCGCAAGTACGATTCTGATGCTGTCAGAAGAGACATTGCCATCTCCCCCTTTAAAATTGTGAAGGCTGACAACGGCGACGCCTGGGTAGAGGTGCGCGAAAAACGCTATTCAGCCCCGGAAATCTCGGCCATGATCCTGCAGAAGATGAAGAAGACTGCGGAAGACTATCTGGGGACTTCCGTGACAGATGCCGTCATCACCGTTCCGGCCTATTTTGATGACTCGCAGCGCCAGGCTACAAAGGATGCCGGCAAGATCGCCGGCCTGAACGTTCTGCGCATCATAAACGAGCCGACCGCTGCCGCGCTGGCCTATGGTCTGGACAAAAAGAAGGACGAGAAGATTGCCGTATTTGACCTGGGCGGTGGCACCTTTGACGTCTCTATACTGGAACTGGGTGACG
>JACRCG010000260.1 GCA_016219145.1 Deltaproteobacteria bacterium
AAATGATGCCGACTTTGCCGGAAAGCTGGCCAATGGGTGCGATATGTACGTTAATGACGCTTTTGCTGTCTCACATCGTGCTCATGCTTCAGTAGAAGCCATTACAAAGAAAATACCGCTCGTAGCCGCCGGATTTCTTATGAAAAATGAGATGACATTTTTTGAGAAGGCCATGCAGAACCCGGTGAGGCCATTGGTCGCAATTCTGGGTGGAGCCAAGGTGTCGGGTAAACTGGAGGTGTTGGAAACTTTGCTTAACAAGGTAGATAAAGTAGTAATTGGCGGCGGCATGGCCTTTACTTTTCTAAAGGCCATGGGATATGGCGTAGGTAAGTCTCTGGTTGAGGACGAGCTTGTTGTTACGGCCCGAAAGATTATGGATAAGGCCCGCAAGAAAGGAGTCATGTTTTATCTGCCAGTAGATTGTGTGGTTGCCAATGCTTTTGAGGCCAAAGCCACCAACTTTATCACCCCGGTTCAGGAAATTCCTGAGGGATGGATGGCTCTGGATATCGGTCCGGCCTCGGCAACTCTTTTTGCAGAAAGCCTGCGGGACGCCAAGACAGTCATATGGAACGGGCCGATGGGGGTTTTTGAAATGGATGCGTTTTCTCGTGGCACCTATGCTGTGGCAGACGCGGTAGCCAATTGCTTCGCCACGACCATTATCGGTGGCGGTGATACTGACTCGGCTGTACGCAAGGCCGGAGTCGAAAATCGTGTCAGTTATATTTCTACAGGCGGGGGCGCTTTTCTTGAGCTGCTGGAAGGTAAAACATTACCGGGTGTCAAAGCACTTGACGTTAAAACCAGAAAATAGGGGGAAGTATGCGTACACCTGTAATAGCGGGCAACTGGAAGTTGTTCAAAACAATTGGAGAGGCAACTGCACTGGTTAATGAACTCAAGCCGCTAGTGGCCAGAACCCGGAATGTTGAGATAGTAGTCGCGCCTGTGTTCACAGCTCTCAGCCGCGTGTTTGATGCGGTTGCCGGTTCCAACATCAATCTGGCCGCCCAGAATTGTTACTGGGAGGAAGAGGGGGCATTCACAGGCGAAGTCGCCCCAAAACTCCTGAAAGATGCCGGTTGTAGTCACGTAATTATTGGGCACTCAGAGCGGCGCCAGTATTTTGGGGAGTCGGATGCGACTGTCAACAGGAAAGCCAAAGCAGCAATTGCGGCAGGTCTCACTGCAATTGTTTGTGTTGGAGAAACTCTGGCGGAGCGGGAGTCAGAAAAAACCTTCTCCATAATCGAATCACAAATTGAATCCGGTCTGGAGGGGCTTTCTGCGGAAGTGCTTGCTAACGTGATTATTGCCTACGAACCAGTTTGGGCCATTGGTACCGGCAAAACAGCCAGTGATGAACAGGCACAGGAAGTACATTCGTTTATCCGCCATCTGCTGGCGCGGCTGTTTGGTCAGGCGGCGGCGGATGCGGTCCGGATTCTGTACGGCGGAAGCGTTAAACCGGATAATGTAAAAGGCTTGATGGCAAAGCCGGACATTGATGGAGCTCTGGTTGGCGGGGCGAGTCTTAAGGCGGAATCTTTCGCAGCGATCGTAAATTTCGGTTTATAACCTTTTTGCAGGCTTTTCTCAAAGGATCTAAAGGCAATTAGAACTTTACAGTTGACTGCGTCTTGTGATATATAAACCCTCTTAAAATCGTAGTCAGGGGATATGGTATGACAATAGCTCTCACAGCTTTGCATGTTGCAGTAAGTATATTTCTAATTGGTGTTGTCCTGTTGCAGTCAGGAAAAGGCGCTGAAATGGGGGCTTCCTTCGGTAGCAGCGGCAGTCAGTCAGTCTTTGGAGCTGGGGGCGGAACATCTTTCCTGAGCAAGATGACAACCGGCGCGGCCATAATTTTCATGCTGACTTCCTTGACGCTGGCCTATGTGTCCGGTATGCCATCATCGTCTTCAATTATGTCCGGCGCAGCCAAGTCAGCTCCTGCTCCGGCAACGCCGCCAGTTACTCCGGCGACTCAGGCTCCGGCTGTTCCGGCACAAGGCCAACCAGCTGTGCCGGTGCCAGCAAAACCCGCAAATATACCGGCTCCAGCACAGAAATAATTTGATTATCAGCTCATGATGTGGTAAACAGAAAACCCAATTGCCGAAGTGGTGGAACTGGTAGACACACCATCTTGAGGGGGTGGCGGGCAACAGCCCATGCGAGTTCGAGTCTCGCCTTCGGCACCATTTAGACGCAAATTAAAAAACCGGTTATTTAGCCGGTTTTTTTTATTTGCGCATCACTTTACATGTCCGCCCACGATGTGGACCTATTCACAACACACTACCTATACAAACAACCGGTCTCTGGCTATTGCAAGACAGCGGCTGACATCGCTGTTACTGCTGCAGGCCAGCACTGCCTTGGCTAGTCTGTGGCATTCATCGATGCTGTGGGTCCTGATGACCTGCTTGACAGCCGGAATACTGGGGGCAGAAAGGCTGAATTCCCTGACGCCCATACCTGCCAGCATCAGGGCTGTAAGAGGGTCAGCCGCCATCTCACCGCAGACAGAAACTTTTTTTCCGGCCTTGTTGGCAGCGTCAGCTACTCGTTTGATGGAGTGAAGAATTGCAGGATGGTGCGGATCGTAATACTGCCTGACTCTCGCATTGTTTCTGTCTGCCGCCAAGGTGTACTGAATCAGGTCATTGGTGCCGATACTAACGTAATCTACTTCGCGAACAAGAGATTCAATAATCTGTACGGCAGCCGGAATCTCGACCATGATACCCAATGGCAGATAGCCGGGCACGTCATGCCCGTCTCGTAGCAGCTCGTTTCTCACTGATGTCATTATTTCCCTGATCTGGCGGATTTCATCGAGGCTGCTGATAAGCGGAAACATTATCGTAGGGTTGCCTGCCTGAGAGGCCAGCAGTATTCCGGCCAACTGCTCCCTGAAAATGTCCTGACGTTCCAGTGAGACCCTGATTGAGCGCCAGCCCAGAAACGGGTTGTCTTCGTGGGGATAGGTGAAGTAGGGCAACCCCTTGTCTCCGCCGATATCCAGGGTACGAATATTCACCGTCTGACCGGGGAAGCCTTCCAGTATTTTTCGATAAATGGCGGCCTGCTCATCGCGGTTGGGAAATGAAGAGCGCGCCATATACGGAAATTCGGTGCGGTACAATCCGACTCCCTGGGCGCCATGCAGGTTGGCGACCTTTACGTCGGAGATCAGGCCTATGTTTGCACTCAGAGTTATGGCAACGCCGTCGCTGGTTACTGCAGGCAGGTCGCGCAGTCCTTCAAGCTCTTTCATGCGGCCGGCATGGTCATGCTCCAGGCGCTCATACTCTTTTATTATGGCGTTGTCGGGATTCAGGAAGATATAACCGGAGGTGCCGTCCAGGATGATCTCATCCTTGACATTGGCTGCCTCCATCAGGCCTTGGATGCCGAGTACCGCAGGTATTCCGAGGGACTTTGCCATGATGGCGGCATGAGAGAACGCATTGCCTTTCTCGGTGGCGATTCCAAGTATCTTTTCGTGATCGAGCATTGCCAGGTCGGATGGAAAGATCTCGTCGGCAACTAAGACGCGTTTTTCTTTCAGAGTGATGGAGCTGGAGTCATTGTTTTCGATGACGTCCATGATCCGCCGTCCGATATCTTTCATGTCAGCTGATCGTTCACGCAGATAGGGATCAGCCATGGCCGAAAATACCTGGATATAGTGCTGCACGACATCATGAACGGCGCGTGTGGCCCCCATTCCTTCGGCAATCAGGTCGCTGACTTTTGATAAAAAGCCACGATCCTCCAGAATCATAAGGTGCGTATGAAAGATAGCGGCATCATCCCCGGAGAGTGTTTCACTGACCCGTTTTTCCATATAAATCGTTTGTATCTTGGCCTTTTCAAGAGCGATAGAGAATTTTTTCAACTCATCAGACTTGCTTCCGACCTTGGCCAGTTTAATCACTTTGTCGCTGAAACGATTGAGGATGTATATCTTGCCGCGGCTGAAGCCTGAAGAGACGGCAGTTCCACCCAGAGTTCTTGAAGCGGCTCCTTTCTTTTCCCTGATTTGGGCCGGAGTTTTGCCCTTCTCCTCAGAGCCGTTCCTGATTTTGGCAAGTTCCATTTCAAACCAGGCTCGCTCCTGCTCCTTGTGCTGGATCGAATCAAGCAGGCGGGCATTGTGAACAATGCTGCCGATCTGGAAAGTGATGGTGCGTAGGGCGCTGATTTCGTCCTCGGCAAAACTGCGTGCCGAGCGGGTCTGAATAACGATGACTCCAATAGGTACCTTGTGCTCGAAAAGCGGCAAGCCGAGAAACGACAGAAATTTGTCTTCTTTTGCTTCTTTGAAGTACTTGTAGCGCGGATGAGCGGGAGCATTGTCGGTCATCACCATCGCACGGCTTTCGACTGTAAGCCCGCATAAGCCTTCGTGAACCTTCATGGAAACGCGATTGACGGAAGCTTTGGAAAGACCTTTGGTGGCCTTTAATACCAGAGTTTC
>JACRCG010000258.1 GCA_016219145.1 Deltaproteobacteria bacterium
GGAGCTAATTTTGAGACTTTTGCAAGAGCCTCATAATTTATCGGATTTTGATTCTGACAAAGGCATCACCTTGAAAAGAAAAAGCGGCATCAAGGCAGATTAAATTGCCGGGATACCGCTCAATACACGCAGATTTGCAGAAGTGTCTTGTTCAGTGCGCAAACGACTGGCGGAACTTGTTAATCTCCATGATCAGTTCGGTTCTGTCGAAATAGATCTCGTTACGCTTGATTTTCCCATCGGCGCCAAACTGCAAAAAACAGAGTCCAACGCACTCGACGACCTTGTTTCCGACCGGGATGCAAGCCGCCAGCTTACCCAGAAAACCCTCTTCAATAGGGATCGCCTCCATCAACGTCCAGGTCCAGGTCGGGTTGTTTCCGGTAACTTTAGTGAAATAGGCCAGCAGCTGTTCCTTGCCGCAAATCCCCTGCGGACGGCCCGGATCAAGAAAGAAGGCGTCATCTGCATAAAAAGCGGCCAGTTCAGCCGGACGGTTTCCTGACCAGGCCGGCAACCATCTGGAGGTAAATTCTTTTGCTTCATCTGGTGTCATCATTTGCGTTACTCCCTGATATATATGATTTGTTTTCATCGGAATTCGTGCTTTACAGTCACTGCGTGTCGCGGGACCATACACAATCCCCGGACTCATTTCAACACTTTTCAGGTTTCGGGAACTGCCGCTTGCGCCCGTCCTTATCAATAGCCACATAGGTGTACGAAGCTTCCGTTACCATAAAAAATGCGTTTTCCCTATCCAGCGCAATCTCCCTGAAACCGGGTTTCACCCAGACCTCCAGCCTGATGGCAATCGATGTGGTTCCTATCCGAGTAACCTTGCCGTAGCAGCAGACGATGTCGCCGACTTTTACCGGTTTGATGAATTTCATGGCGTCAACTGCTATTGTTACAGCGCGGCCGCCGGTTATTTCTATCGCCATCATCCCGCCGGCGATGTCCATTTGCGACATGATCCAGCCACCGAAAATATCGCCGTTAGAGTTCGTGTCGCTGGGCATCGGCGAAGTGCGCAGGAGCAATTCTCCTTCCGGATATACATTCTGATTGGTCAAGGTTGCCTCCAGATTTGAAAGTTTTCCGGCCATGTACGAAAATGCATGAATGGCGGGCAGCAGGCAGTACTTGCATTAATAGAAATATGCGGCATGTCGCAGCGCCTGCTGGAAGTCTGTTCTTTTATCACAAAAATCTGTCAGGTAATGCACAAAACAAATAATCCGCCAAAATTGCCATTGACCAGATACTGTTGTAACTGGGGCATATTGATCTGCTTCACACGGCTTTAAAAGAGTTAACTGAATCGACTTGACAGGCATGCCCTGTAATCTATACTTCCAGATACTTTAAAACCGGGCACACAACCAAACCTGTCGAAAACCGGGGATCAATGCACTCATCGAAACAGTTATATAACAGCAGCTCCCTCTATCTGCCTTTTGACTGCGAAATTATCTCCATCAAGAATCTGACTCCAGCAGAGAAACTGTTCCGGCTGCGACGGCTGGACGGTGCCGCGCTGGGGCATCTATCCGGCCAGTTTGTGCAGGTCTCGCTGCTGGGGTGGGGAGAAGCTCCGATTTCTGTGGCATCTTCTCCAACCCGTGACGGATATTTTGAACTCGGCGTGCGCCGGGCCGGCAGCCTGACCGGCGCCATGCACCAGCTGCAGGCGGGCGATATTATCGGCATCCGTGGCCCTTTCGGACGCCCTTTTGACCTGGCACAGCTGCACAGACAGGATCTGCTGCTGATCTCGGGCGGCTGCGGCCTGGCGCCGATGCGCTCCCTGATCCAGTATTGCGAAGATCGTCCGGAAGAATTCGGCCAGATATCAGTCCTCTACGGCGCGAAAAATCCCGAGCATGCGCTTTTCAAGGACGATCTGGCCGTCTGGGAAGCCTCAGCCAGCTTCGCCTGTAGCCTGACGGTTGACAATATCAGCAGCGGAGACTGCTACAGCGGCAATATTGGCCTGATTACCGCCCTGATCCCGCCCCTCTCGTTTGATCCCGCAGCTACCATAGCTGTCATCGTCGGTCCGCCGGTCATGTACCGGGCCGTTATCGCAGAACTGAAGAAGAAGGAGCTGACTTCCGACCGGATCGTTGTTTCCCTTGAGCGGCAGATGCGCTGCGGGGTGGGCAAATGCGGACATTGCACTATTGAGCACCTCTACTGCTGCCAGGACGGCCCGGTTTTCCGGCTGGATGAAGTTGAGCATCTGCGAGGCGCGCTGTGAAAAGAACTCTCACCGTTTGCCCCTACTGCGGCTGCGGCTGCATGTTCTATCTGGTCAGCAACCAGGGCCGTCTGATCGGCGTGGAGCCGAGCACGACCCATCCGGTCAGCCGCGGCGGCCTGTGCGTCAAGGGATGGAACGCCTACGCCTTTGTCCATCACCCTGACCGACTTACAGCTCCTCTGATCCGCCGCGACGGCAGCCTGCAACCGGTCTCATGGGATGAGGCGCTGGATCTGGTGGTTGCGAGACTGCGGGCTGTGCAGGAAAAACATGGAAACGATGCGGTCATGTTCGCCTCTTCGGCCAAGGCCACCAACGAGGAAAATTACCTACTGATGAAGCTGGCCCGGGCGGTCTTCGGCACCAACAACATCGACCACTGCGCCCGGCTCTGTCACTCATCCACCGTGACCGGACTGGCCGAAACCTTCGGCTCCGGGGCCATGACCAATTCGATCTCCTGCTTCGATCAGACCGACGTTATCCTCGTAATCGGCTCCAACACCACCGAACAACACCCCCTGATCGGCAGCCGCATCCTGAATGCCGTCCGGAAAGGGACACACCTGATCGTGGCCGACAACCGCAGGATTCGTCTGGCCCGCCAGGCCGAACTGCACCTGCGCCACAAAAACGGCAGTGACGTAGCCCTGCTGAACGGGATCATGCAGATCATCATTGCCGAGGGATTGGCCGATCCGGAATTCATCAAGGCCAGGACTGAAAACTATGAGGCGCTGGCCGAGGCTGTGGCTGACTGGACCCCGGAGCGAACAGCAGCAGCCACCGGCCTGGGAGTTGAAGAGATCATCGCTGCGGCGCGCCTGTTCGCCGGGGCGGAGCGCGGCATGATCGTCTATTCGATGGGGATCACCCAGCACAGCCACGGAGTTGACAACGTCCGCTGTATCGCAGCGCTGGCAATGCTGACCGGCAACGTGGGCAGACCCGGCACAGGTGTCAATCCGTTGCGCGGACAGAACAACGTGCAGGGGGGCTGCGACATGGGAGCTCTTCCTGACTTGTTCAGCGGCTATCAAAAGGTGGCCGACCCGCTGGTCCGGGAGAAGTTTGCTGCTGCCTGGGGAGTGACAGCACTATCCGACAAACCCGGACTCCCCCTGACCAGGGCCATGGACGCCGCTTCGGCAGGACATCTGTACGGAATGTTCATCATGGGGGAGAACCCGATGCTCTCCGACCCGGATCAGGGCCATGCCCGCAGGGTGCTGGAAAATCTGGAGCTGCTGGTGGTGCAGGATATCTTCCTGACCGAGACCGCCGCTCTGGCCGATATCGTGCTGCCGGCGGCCTGTTACGCCGAAAAGGAAGGCACCTTCACCAACACCGAGCGCCGCATACAGCCTCTGCGCAAAGCGGTGGAACCGCCGGGAGCGGCCAGAGCCGACTGGGAGATTATCTGCGACATCGCCGCAAGAGCCGGGTATCAAGGGATGCGCTACAGCAGTCCGGCCGTGATCATGAACGAAATAGCCTCCCTGACCCCCATATACGGCGGCATAACCTATGACCGACTCGATCCGCACGGCCTGCAATGGCCCTGCCCCGACCGGGAACATCCCGGCACTCCGATTCTGCATCTGGAGCGGTTTACTCGCGGCCTGGGGCACTTCAGCCCGGCCCTCCACCAGCTGCCGGCCGAACTCCCCGACGACCGGTACCCTTTTGTGCTGACCACCGGCCGGACCTATTTTCACTGGCATACCGGAAGTATGACCCGCCGCAGCCACCTGCTCGACCGGGAAGAACCGCGCTCCTTCATCGAACTGCATCCGGACGATGCTGCCCGTCTGGGAGTGCGCAATCGCGACGAGCTGCTGATTTCAAGCCGCCGCGGCCAGGTGCTGACAACAGCGCGGGTGACCGACATGGTCATCCCCGGCGTCCTGTTCATGCCGTTCCATTTTGTTGAAGGGGCGGCCAATGCCCTGACCAACAACGTGCTTGATCCCGAGTCGTCCATACCGGAATTCAAGGTCTGTGCGGTGCACGTGGAGAAGTTGCCATGAAGATTCTGACCCTGGACCAGCTCGATCAGTTTTTTACCCGCATTTCCGAAACCTGGGAACTGCGCCTGCCGGTCCTGCTCCCGGACGGCACCCGCGCCATCGCTCCCTTTACCTCTGCCCCCCCTGCCCTGCTGGGCGGCGCAGTGCCGGGCAAACCAACCGCCGCCTTCTTTCCACAACAGGCCTCGGTTTTCACTGTTTACGATGGTGCTCTGCAAGAGCCACAAACCCCGGACCGGCCACTCTTCATAATCGGCTTTACTCCGCGCGACCTGGCCTGCCTGCGCTTCATCGACCGTTTCTTTGCCGACGGCTGGCGCGACGACATCTATTTCCGCCAGCGTCAACATGCTGTCGTAGCCGGATTATCCGGGCTTTGCGGACCAAACGGCGCCATGATTCCGCCTGCCGGAGGCGACTGCGATCTGGAGTTTTTCTTTGACGGCAGCAACTGGCTGGTAGTTCCGTACAGCGAAGCAGGGCAAGCAATTGTTGCATCCTTACCGGACTCATCCTCGCCGAAAACGCTGGAGCTGTTCCGGCAGGCCTCGGCTCAACCTGAGGATGAAAACGAAATACTGATCAAACGCGCCTCGGAGCTGCTACAGGCCGACCGGGTGCCGGATTCATTCTGGGCAGAGATCGGAGAGCGCTGTATCGCCTGCACCGGCTGCAATCTGGCCTGCCCCACCTGCACCTGTTTCGGGGTGCAGGACTGGCGCTCAGCCAGACAGACCGAACGGAGCCGCATGTGGGATTCCTGTCAGCTGGACGGCTTCATGCGCGAAGCGAGCGGACACAACCCGCTGGGGAGCGAGGCGCTGCGCACACGTCGCCGCATCCACCACAAACTGGCCGCAGATCCGGAAAAATGGGGGGAGATCAGCTGTTTCCTCTGCGGGCGCTGCGACGCCGTCTGTCCGACCGGCATCGGCATGGTTGCAGTGGCCAGGGAGTTAGTTACGCGTTTTGGTTTAACCGAGTCAAAATATCTAGTTACGGGTGGTTAGATGGCGGTACTATTACAGGCTGAATTGAATTTTATGCCGCTGCATGACATCATGCAGTGGATAGACATGAACCGTATTTCGTGCGAAGTAGTCGTTTCAGAGCAAAACGAGACTGCCATTATTTTTTATATGGAATCGGGCAAAATCATTTTTGCCTCGTCCAACAAGCCCGGAAAACGCCTGGGTGAATTTCTGGTTATGTCCGGCGTCATGAGTGAGCTGGAAGCCCGCTCTGCTCTGAAAGAAAGTCGTAACCAGGGTGTCTCCTTTACCCGCTATCTGATCAACAAAAACCTCATAACCTTGCAGGTATTGAACGAAAACTTTGCCAAACTGGTCGAAATGCTGCTGGTTGAGGTGCTGTCTTGCTGCAACGCCTCGGTTTCCGTCAAGACGCCGCTTCCTGAATCAGTGATCAATGGTCCGATCCAGCTGGAAACCGGCCGGGCTATTTTTGATGCGGTGCGGGTAATTGATGAGATGGAGCGCGATACGCGTAAACGCGATGAAGCGTTTGAAAATATAAACAGGCGCATATTTAATGAAGAGTTCCAGCTCCCCGTCATGCCGGGCGTTGTTGTGCAGCTCAGCGCACTTATCCAGAATGAAAACAGCAGCTTTCAGGATATGGCCAAACTGATCATGACCGATCAGATATTAGTATCAAGTATCCTGAAAATCGCAAACTCGGCACTCTATGGCGGAACCGGACAAGTGGATTCACTTCAGTTCGCCATAGTCAAACTGGGAATGCGCGAAATCATGAATATCGTTACGGCAATCCAGCTGAAGTCGGTCAAGTTCCAGGGTGTTCCCCAGGAAAAGTTGCAGACCATTCTTGATAACTCTCTGAAAACCGCCTTCATGGCCAGCGGCCTGGCCCGTCTCTGCCGACTTGACCCGGAGGAAGCCTTCATGGCCGGCTTATTGCTGGACCTCGGGCAGACAGTTATTCTGAGCGTGGCCGGGAATTCCAGAATCGAGCAGACTCTTCTGGACGATATACTGCGCAGCAGGCACGCCGAAATCGGCGCACTGATCGCCAAAAAATGGAATTATCCCGAATCGATCCAGCGCCTGATCCGCTATCATCACAATCAGAACTTTGGCGGGATCTCTAACAGAATGATTGATATGATTCAAATTGCGGACAGTATCATCCAGACAAACGGTGAAGGCGAGCCGGGCACGGAACAGATGACTTCCCTGCAATTGTCGTATGAAGCGGTACTCGACGTTTACTCAAAAACGATTGATACCTACCAGCGCATAAGATCACTTTAGACCGGGTTGTTATACCGCAGTTTTCCCCTTGACATTTAAATTGGTATTGAGGTACTTATTTGCAAAATTGTAGTCTCGACACATCTTGCGGCAAAACAAAAAATGTCTATAAAAACGTTTTATATTTGCTTGACATGAACGTAAACGGGATATTATATTGTGCACCCTGAACTGCGGGATTCTACCATCCAAAACAGAGGGAATGTTCATGTCAAGTGCTGAACGTGCCGGAGATGAAGGAATAAGGCTCTTGCAAGACTTGAGCAAGGAAGAGCTGATAAAAATCATAATTGACGATGCCAAAAACTGGCTGGCCCATGACGGGGTCTGGTTTCAGGCCGTTGAAAAGCGTTATGGCATGGAGGCTGCGGTTGATGTTGATACCGAGGCCTGGCGTTATTTTACGGTAATCGAGGCCAAGCGGATCATGGAGCGGCTGGGGATGAAGCCGGGCGGCGGCATACCTGCCTTGGTGGAATGCCTGAAACATCGTTTTTACGCCCGCCTGAACCTGCAGGATGTAATTGAACAGAGCGATTCAAGAGTTGTTTTCCGGATGCTGGATTGCCGCGTGCAATCGGCCCGCAAGAGAAAGGGACTGGCCGACCACCCCTGCAAGTCGGTTGGTATTGTTGAGTACAGTGAGTTTGCCAAGGCGATCGATCCGCGCATCACTACCGGCTGCATCGCCTGCCCGCCTGATCAGCACCCCGAAGAGTTCTGGTGCGCCTGGGAGTTTAAAATTCAATAGAATTTACATCAGATGATGGAGGAAACCATGTCCGCAGTTGCCCCTGAACCCTACAAAACAGAACACAAGGTCCGCTTTGTAACCGCCACCAGCCTATTCGACGGCCATGACGCCTCCACCAACATGATCCGTCGCCTCTTGCAGGCCTCCGGCGCCGAAGTCATTCATCTGGGCCACAACCGCTCGGTCGAAGAGATCGTTACAGCAGCGATTCAGGAAGATGCCCAAGGCATAGCCGTCAGCTGCTATCAGGGCGGCCATATCGAATTTTTCAAGTATATCATCGATCTTCTGAAGGAGCGTGGAGAGGGGCATATCAAGGTTTTCGGCGGCGGTGGCGGGGTTATCGTGCCGGATGAAATTGCCGAGATCGAAGGATACGGAGTTCGCAAGATATTTTCCCCTGACGATGGCCGCCGCATGGGTCTGCAGGGGATGATCAACCTGATGCTGGAGGAGTGCGACTTTGCCGTCAAGCGGGATATCGTCGAGGAAACCTCCCGGCTGGCCCAGCAGGATGTCAGGGCGGTCAACACGCTGATCACGCTGGCCGAGCAGGCGGTCCACGATCACACCTCTGGTTACGGCGCCCTTCGGGAAAAAATCCAGGCCATGGTCCAGGATGTGCCGGTGGTCGGCATTACCGGAACCGGCGGCGCAGGCAAGAGCTCGATCACCGATGAGCTGGTACTCCGTTTCACCCGCGATTTCCCTGACAAAAGCGTCGCCATCCTGGCTGTTGACCCTTCGCGCCAGCGCACCGGCGGAGCTCTGCTGGGCGATCGCATCCGGATGAATTCGATCAATTCCAACCGCATTTATATGCGTTCGCTGGCAACCCGTGAATCGCAGACCGAGCTTTCAGCCGCAATAAAAGATGCCATTGATGTTGTCCGGGCAGCCGGTTTCGACCTTGTATTTGTGGAGACCAGCGGCATCGGCCAGGGCAATGCCGGGGTAGTGGGCGTCTGTGACGTCTCGCTGTATGTCATGACCTGCGAATTCGGAGCGCCGACCCAGCTGGAAAAGATCGATATGCTGGATTTTGCCGACGTGGTGGCCATCAACAAGTTCGAACGCAAAGGCGCCGAGGATGCCCTCCGCAACGTCCGCAAGCAGTATCGCCGCAACCGCAACCTCTTTGAGGTGGCCGATGAGGAGCTGCCGGTCTTTGGAACTATCGCTTCTCAGTTCAATGATCCCGGCACCAACGTCCTTTACCTCGCGCTGCTGAATGCCATCAACAGCAAGAAGGGCACAGCCTGGAATTCGTCTCTAAAGATTTCCGAAAAGGAAAGCCTGAAGAAATATATTATCCCTCCTGACCGCGTTCACTACCTGGGTGAGATTGTCCATGCCGTGCGCGGTTACCGCAAGCAGGTCAGGGAGCAGGCCGGAATCGCGCGGCGTCTGTTCCAGCTGAACGGCGCCAAAGAGGTACTCTGTGAGGCCGGTTCGCTGGAAGAGCTGGACAAACAGATTGCGCTGTTTGACGGAAAGCTGCATGAAGAGCCGAAGAAGATTCTCAAGGAGTGGCCGGAACTGAAGGCCTCCTACCGCCGCGACCAGCTGATCACCAAGGTCAGGGACAAGGAAATCAGGAGCGATCTCTACACCACGACCCTTTCCGGTACAAAAATTCCAAAAGTCTGTATTCCGGACTTTGCCGACTGGGGCGAAATCCTGCGCTGGAGCATGTTCGAGAACGCTCCCGGCTATTTTCCTTTCACCGCCGGGGTATTCCCCTTCAAGCGGGCCGAAGAGGATCCCAAGCGTCAGTTTGCCGGAGAAGGGACTCCCGAACGGACCAACCGCAGGTTCCACTATCTCTGCAAGGATGATGACGCCAAGCGTCTTTCAACCGCTTTTGACAGCGTGACCCTCTACGGCGAGGACCCGGACTATCCTCCCGATGTCTACGGCAAGGTCGGCGAAAGCGGTGTTTCGATCTGCACCGTCAACGACATGAAAAAGCTCTTTGCAGGCTTCGACCTCTGCGCGCCCAACACCAGCGTCTCCATCACCATCAACGGCCCGGCCCCGATGATGCTGGCCTTTTTCTTCAACGCAGCCATCGACCAGCAGGTTGATGTTTTCAGAGAGAAAAACGGTCGGGCTCCATCCGAGGCAGAGTACGAAGAAATCCGTTCCTGCACCGTGCAGACCGTGCGCGGAACGGTTCAGGCCGATATCCTCAAGGAAGACCAGGGACAAAATACCTGCATCTTCTCGACCGAATTCGCCCTTAAAATGATGGGCGATATCCAGCAGTACTTCATCGAAAGAAAGGTCCGCAACTACTATTCGGTCTCGATCAGCGGCTATCACATTGCCGAGGCGGGCGCCAACCCGATTTCGCAACTGGCCTTTACCCTCTCGAACGGCTTTACTTTTGTTGAATATTACCTCTCACGCGGCATGGATATCGATGACTTTGCCGCCAACCTCTCCTATTTCTTCTCCAACGGACTCGACCCGGAATATACCGTTATCGGCCGGGTGGCCCGCCGCATCTGGGCAGTTGCCATGCGCGAGAAATACGGTGCCAACGACCGCAGTCAGAAACTCAAGTACCACATCCAGACCTCCGGCCGTTCACTGCATGCCCAGGAGATGGATTTCAACGATATCCGCACTACCCTTCAGGCACTGATGGCCATCTACGACAACTGCAACTCGCTGCATACCAACGCCTACAATGAAGCGGTCACTACTCCGACCGAGGAGTCGGTGCGGCGCGCCATGGCGATCCAGATGATCATCACCAAGGAATTCGGTCTGGCAAAAAATGAGAATGCCATACAGGGTTCCTTCATCATCGAGGAGTTGACCGATCTGGTGGAAGAAGCGGTCATGGCCGAATTCGAGCGCATCGACCAGCGCGGCGGTGTTCTGGGCGCCATGGAGACCCAGTATCAGCGTTCCAAAATCCAGGATGAATCGATGCTTTATGAGCACAAGAAACATAACGGCGAACTGCCGATTGTCGGGGTCAACACCTTCCTGCACCCCCGCGCCGACGAAGAAGGATTCACTGTCCCGGGTGAACTGGCCCGGGCAACCAAAGAGGAAAAAGAGCAGCAGATCCAGAATCTGCGGGCCTTCCATGAGCTTAATAAGGACAAAGCCCCGGTGGCGCTGAAGCGTCTGCAGGAGACTGCCATCAGTGGCGGCAATATTTTTGCGGAGCTGATGGAAACGGTCAAGGTTGCGTCTTTAGGGCAGATATCACATGCCTTGTATGAGGTTGGCGGCAAATACCGAAGAAATATGTAATCAGACTGATCGGTCAGATCCGTCTGATCGGTCGGAGAAAGTCACAAGGGGCATCAAATGGACATCTTTCAGGTAATCAGAGACCGTCGCAGCATCCGCAAATACAAGGACACACCGGTTGAACGAGAGAAAATCGAGCAGATCCTGGATGCCGCCCGCCTGGCGCCATCATGGAAGAACCTGCAGTGCTGGCGTTTTCTGGTGCTCACTGATCCGGCGAAGAAAGAGGCCATGCTGTCAGCCTTTGCAGATGACAATCCCGGAAAGAAAGCCTTTCTCCAGGCTCCGGCGGCGATTGTGGTCTGCGCTGATCCGGCTGATTCGGATTTAAGCCACGGTATCGAATACTACGTGGCCGATACCGCCATAGCTTTTGAACATGTCTGCCTGGCCGCCCATGCCCTGGGACTTGGCACTTGCTGGATGGGGCTGTTTGACGAGACGGAGATGAAAGCCAAACTGGGTATTCCGGACAACATGCGGGTGGTAGGGATTACACCGCTTGGATACCCGGATCAGGAGCCGAAACCGCGCCCCAGAAAAGAGTTGTCGGAAATCGCTTTTTTTGATGAATGGCCATTGTAAAGCTATAAAAGCATTTGAAACACTGAGCAACAGAGCAACGGAGTAAGACCAAAGAATAATTTGTAAAAAAACCCGATTCAAGATTCATCGCAGTGGTTCTGGATACTTTGTCTGCAAAGAACTGGTTTCCTCTGTTGCTCCGTTGCTCTGTGTTATTAAAATCTTATGGGTTCAGGAGACAGATATGATTTCACTTGCCGAATCACGCCAGCGCACAACCGCCATTCAGAAACTCCTCAACGAAAAAGGGCTTGACGGCGCGCTCTTCATATTCCCGATCGATGTTTATTACTATACCGGAACACGCCAGAATTCGGCCTTGTGGATACCTGTTGAGGGAGAACCGATGCTGCTGGTGCGCAAGAGCTATTCGCGGGCCAAGGAAGAGAGCCCGCTTGCTGACATCAGGCCCTTTCCCTCCAGCAAGGAGTTTCCGGCACTGTTCGGCGAGCATCTGAAAAAGATCGGCTTCACCTTTGATGTCGCCCCGGTGCAACAGCTGAACTTTTACTCCAAGATGCTTCCGGGCCGCGAATTTATCGATATTTCCGGCCTGCACCGCGAATTGAAGTCGGTCAAATCCTCCTTTGAGCTGGAGCAGTTGCGCCTGACCGGAGCCGCCAGTTGTTCGGTATTTGCCGCTATCCCTGAATTCCTGAAACGCGGGATGCGCGAGATCGACATTGCCGCAGAGTTGGAATGCCGCCTGCGCAAGGCCGGTAGCGAAGGTTACGTCCGGATGCGCGCATACAACCAGGAGCTGTTCATGGGACTGGCCGTTTCGGCCGGCGCCGCCAGTTTCGGTTTTTTTGACGGCGCCGTCACCGGCCGGGGGCTTTCCTGCGCGTCTCCGCACGGCGCATCAAGTGAGCTTCTCCGTGAAAACGAGCCGATCATCCTGGATTACTCGTTCGTTCGTAACGGTTACATTACCGATATGACCCGCGTCTTCGTGTTCGGGACGCTTGATCCGGAATTGCAGCGCGCTTTTGATCTCTCGCTCGAAATACAGGGGGCAATTCAAAAGGCCTTGAAACCCGGCGCTATCTGCGAAGAGCTGTTTTTCATGGCGGCCGGCATGGCGGAGGCGGCCGGTTTTGGCAAGAACTTCATGGGTATGCCGGGAGAACAGGCCAGATTTGTCGGGCACGGTGTCGGCCTGGAGCTGGACGAACTGCCGGTTCTGGCACAGGGCTTCAAAGCGCCGCTGCAAGCCGGCCAGACCATAGCCATTGAACCGAAGTTTGTTATTCCCGGCAAGGGCGCCATAGGAATTGAAAACACGTTCGCCGTAACTGCCGAAGGCGGGGAAAAGATTACCGATATGCCGGATGAGATCATATTTCTGTAAATAGAGCCTCTTGTGATAATCCAAACAATCCCCTCCCCCCCTGCGGGGGAGGGTTAGGGTGGGGGGGAAGTTGTTACGAAGACGCGAAGTTGCTGCTTCACCCACCCCCTAACCCCCTCCCGTCAAGGGCGGGGGGATCAGTTTTAACGCTTTTGCAAGGGCCTCAATAAAGAGGAGGTTAGAGCATGAATGATGCAGTATATGTAATTGAAGGTAAAAGGACGCCGTTTGGTTCGTTTGGCGGTTCATTGTCCGATGTCGATTCAACGGTTCTTGGAACCACGGCCATCAAGGGTCTGCTTGCCGCCGCCGCTCTCGACCCGGCTGCGGTTGATGAGGTGATCGTCGGACAGGTGCTGTCAGGCGGGGTCGGACAGGCTCCTGCCCGTCAGGCCATGCGCGGTGCCGGCATTCCGGATTCAACCCCGGCCATGACCATCAACAAGGTCTGCGGCAGCGGGCTTAAAGCTGTCATGCTGGGCGCAAACTCAATCCGTCTTGGGGAAGCCGGTATTGTGGTAGCTGGTGGCATGGAGAATATGTCGATGGCCCCCTATTTCCTTAAAAAGGCCCGCAACGGCTATCGTATGGGCAATGGTGAAATTATCGACCTGATGGTCTATGACGGCTTGACTGACCCTTACACCGGCGTTCATATGGGTATGATCGGCGAAGCCAGTGTCGAGCGCAACGGCCTCTCCCGCGCTGAACAGGATGAACTGGCCCTGCGTTCCTACAGACTGGCACAGGCGGCGGTTAAAGATGGCATCTTCAAGGATGAGATCACCCCGGTTGTCAAAACCGTACGCGGCGCAGAGACGTTAGTCGCCGATGACGAAGAGCCTTTCAAGGTTGATTTCGACAAGGTAACCAAGTTGAAACCGGCCTTCAAAAAGGACGGCACCATCACTGCCGGCAACGCCTCAACCATCAATGACGGCGCCGCCATGCTGCTCCTGGCCGGAGCCGATGCCGTCAAAAAACACAACCTGACCCCCAAAGCCCGCATAGTAGCTTCTGCCACCAGCAGCCTGCATCCGGACTATTTCCCCGATGCACCGGTTTCGGCCATCCAGGCCGCCTGCGACAAGGCTGGCCTTAAAGTCGGGGATATCGATCTGTTCGAGATCAATGAGGCCTTTGCCTCGGTTACACTGACCGCAATCAAGTGTCTGAAACTTGATCCGGACAAGGTCAATGTCAACGGCGGCGCCTGCGCCATCGGCCACCCGATCGGGGCCAGCGGCGCCAGGCTGGCAATAACGGTTATCCGCGAACTCCACAAACGTAATCTGCGCTATGGTCTGGCCACGCTCTGTATAGGCGGCGGTGAGGCTGTAGCCGTGATTTTCGAGCGAGTGTAAGAGCCCTCACCCCAACCCTCTCCCACAAGGGGAGAGGGAGTTTTTACCTCCTCCCTTTATGGGAGGGGGCAATGGGGAGGGAGAGGAGTTATATTTCAAATTTGGAGGTTACAATGATCAAAACAATCGGAGTTCTTGGCGCTGGTCAGATGGGTAACGGCATTGCCCATGTCTTTGCGCAGTGCGGGTATCAGGTGGTGCTTTTCGACATTGCGGCTCCGCAATTGGAAAAAGCATTGAAAACAATCGGCCAGAACCTGGACCGGCAAGCCAAGAAAGGCGCTATTCCGGAAGCACTTGTAGGCGAGACGCTGGGGCGCATCAAGATCACTCAGGAGATGACCGACCTGGCGGATGTCGATTTTGCCATTGAGGCGGTCACTGAAAACGAGGCGCTGAAGCTTGAAATATTCAGGAAACTTGACGGGATTGTCAGAGATGGCGCCTTCTTGGCCTCAAACACATCTTCTATCCCGATCACCAAAATCGCTTCGGTCACCAAGCGGCCCGACAAGGTAATCGGCATGCACTTCATGAACCCGGTGCCGGTCATGAAACTGGTCGAGGTAATCAGAGGCCACGCCACCAGTGACGAAACCTTTGCCTGCACCTCTGAGCTTGTTGCGAAACTCGGGAAAGAGATGGCGGTATCTCAGGACTACCCCGGTTTTATAGTCAATCGTATCCTTATTCCGATGATTAACGAAGCGGTTTTTGCCCTGTACGAGGGAATTGCTTCCGTCGAAGACATCGACAAAGGT
Source organism: Deltaproteobacteria bacterium (assembly GCA_016219145.1). Classification (GTDB taxonomy): domain Bacteria; phylum Desulfobacterota; class Desulfuromonadia; order Geobacterales; family Pseudopelobacteraceae; genus JACRCG01. The sequence goes on from JACRCG010000258.1 coordinate 14,679, forward strand.
ATGAAGCTCGGCACCAACCAGCCGATGGGACCGTTGACCCTGGCGGACTTTATCGGCCTGGACACCGTGCTGGCGATCGCCAACGTCCTCTATGACGGATTTAAAGACCCGAAATATCGTCCCTGCCCGCTACTAGTAAAAATGGTGAATGCCGGGTATATGGGGCGTAAATCGGGGAGAGGTTTCTATACGTATTGAAATTGTAGGGACGGCTCTTGCGGCCGCCCTGTTTGATCGCCATTAAAGGTGGGCAACCCCAAGGGATTGCCCCTACAGGAGATAAACTTCATGGATTTCAAATATATTCAGCTCGAAACCTCGGAAGGCGTTACCACCCTAACCATCAACCGCCGCGAAACGATGAATTCTCTCAACAGCGCCGTTCTGGCCGAACTGGAATGCGCCCTTTATGAGCTCGATCTGGACGATTCCGTCAAGGCGATTATCATTACCGGTGCCGGGGAAAAGGCGTTCGTGGCCGGTGCCGACATCAAGGAAATGTCCGAAATGTCGTCTTTTGAAGGGCACAGCTTTGGCCGCACCGGCCAACGGGTAATGCTCTTTATCGAAAAGATGAAAAAACCGGTCATTGCCGCAGTGAACGGCTTTGCTCTGGGTGGCGGGCTTGAACTGGCCCTGGCCTGTGACTTTATCTACGCCTCGGAAAAAGCAAAACTGGGATTCCCTGAAGTTGGGCTCGGTATCATGCCGGGCTTTGGCGGCACCCAGAATCTGGCACGACTGATCGGTCCGAACAAAGCCAACGAGTTGATTTTTACCGGCAGGATCATCAACGCCCAGAAGGCACTGGCCTGGGGCATCGTCAATGAGGTCTTCTCTCCCGAAGAGCTGATGGCAAAAACCCTGGAAACTGCCCGGGAGATTGCCGGCAAGGGCACGTTGGGTGTGAGATACAGCAAGGACTGTATCGCCAACGGACTGAACATGACCAAAGAGGACGGCTTCCGCTATGAAGCAGCCGTTTTCGGTGTGCTGTTCTCAACAGAGGACCAGCGCGAGGGAATGGGCGCATTTCTGGAAAAACGCAAAGCTGAATTCAAAGGAAAGTAAATCAAAGCTATAGCTTAACAAGGACGCAGAGGAAACAATATAATATAATCAAGCAGTTACACAACTGTCTGATTTTACCTCTGCGATCCTCCGCGAACTCTGCGGTAAATGTCTTTTAGAATATCATCCCACTACTTAAAGGAGAGAACCATGAATTTCGAACTGAGCCAGGATCACAAGGTATTGCAGTCTGCCGTACGCGATTTCGTCGAAAAAGAGATCAAGCCGATCGCCATGAAAATCGATGAAGAGCACATGATTCCTGATGAACTGGTTGCTAAAATGTCCGAAATGGGGCTGATGGGTAGCTATTTTCCACAGGAATATGAGGGCGCCGGCCTTGACATGCTATCCTATTCCATAGTGGTGGAAGAGGTTTCGAAAGCCTGCGCATCGAGCGGCGTTCTGATCTCGGCCCACACCTCCCTGGCCAACAACCCTATTTATGCCTTTGGCACAGAAGAGCAGAAGAAAAAATGGCTGCCTGACCTCAATACCGGCAGAAAAATCGGCTGCTTTCTGCTGACCGAGCCGGGCGCCGGCAGCGACGCCGGTGGAACCGCCACCATGTACAGGCGTGAGGGTGACGAATTTGTCATCAACGGCAGCAAGATTTTCATCACCAACGGCGGTTATCTCGGGACAGGAGTCCTATTCGCGTCCTTCGACCGTTCTCTCAAGCACAAAGGGATCAGCGCCTTTATTGTCGACCTGAAATCTCCGGGTGTGACGATTGTCAAAAATGAAAACAAGATGGGGATACGGGGAAGTTACACCACCGCTTTCGCCTTTGATGACCTGCGTGTTCCGGCCGAAAACCTGCTGGGCAAAGAGGGCAAGGGCTTCAACATCGCCATGGATACTTTGAACGGCGGCCGCATCGGCATCGCTTCACAGGCACTGGGCATAGCCGAAGGAGCCTTTGAGCGCGCGCTGGCCTACTCCAAGGAGCGCAAACAGTTTGACCAGGCCATCAGCGAATTTCAGGCAATTCAGTTCAAACTGGCTGATATGTATGCCCGTATCGAAACCAGCAAACTGATGATCCACAAAGCTGCCTGGATGAAAGACAACAAGATGAACTACGCTATGGAATCGGCCATGTGCAAGATGCTGGCCTCCGAAGCCGCCACCTATGTCACCAAGGAAGCGATGCAGATTTTTGGCGGATACGGTTTTATCTGCGACTACGAAATCGAGCGCATGTACCGCGACGCCAAGATCACCGAAATTTATGAGGGAACCAACGAAGTACAGAGAGTTGTTATCTCGAAAATGTTACTTGCGTAGGAAATATTGAACTGCTGTTACTTGACATGCGCGTCAAGTAGTATTATATAGGCGCAGCAGATATCAAGTCACGAGAGGTGTTATTTTGGAAGCAACCCGCGAAATCTACTGGAATATCGGCCACGGGGTAGTAATCCCGATGTACATACTTGCCTTTGCCGCCTTTGGCGTCCTGGGCTGGGGCTTCTGGAAGCGCCTGCCGATCTGGCAGCAGGGCAAACCACTTGACCGCTTCAATCGTTACGACGAACGAGTCAAGCGCCTGATCAGCGACGTTTTCAGCCAGGAAAAGATATTCAGGGTCAAGGACGGCGGCATCTACCACGCCCTCTTCTTCTGGGGCTTTCTAATACTGTTCGCCGGCACCATGCTGGTTATGGTTCAGGCCGATTTTTTCACCCCCTTGATGCACATAAATATCCTTTCCGGAGAATTCTACAAAGGCTTCTCGCTGGTACTGGATCTGGCCGGCCTGCTCTCTCTGGTCATGCTGATCGGGCTTGTAATCCGGCGTTTTATCATCAGACCTGAAGGCCTTGAGATCGTCAGGGACGACTACATTGTCCTGCAGCTGCTGCTGGCGATCCTGATCACCGGATTCTTCCTGGAAGGCGCGCGCATGGCGGCCACCGAAGTCAGACAGAACCCGGACCTGGCGATCTTTTCACCCGTCGGATTACTGGCAGCCCAGCTCCTGCTCGGGATGAGCCAGAGCGCACTGCTGGTGCTGCACAAAATCCTCTGGTGGCTTCACTTTGCTCTGGTGCTGGGCTTCTTCTGCGCCATTCCCTACACCAAATTGCGCCACATCCTGACCACCAGCGCCAACGCCTTTCTGGCGCCTCTGGAGCCCAAAGGAACAATTGCCACCATCAACATGGAGGACGAAAGCATCGAGCAGTTCGGTGCGGCAGCCATAACCGACCTGACCTGGAAAGATATCTTTGACGCTGACGCCTGCACATCATGCAAGCGCTGCCAGGACCGTTGTCCGGCCTATGCCACCGACAAACCGCTCTCTCCGATGAAACTAATCAAGCAGGTAGGCGAACTGGCCGAAGGCAACCCGACCGGCAACCTCGTCGAAACCGTCAGCCAGGACGCGCTCTGGTCCTGCACCACCTGCCGTGCCTGCCAGGATATCTGTCCGGCCAACAACGAACACGTCAACAAGATTCTGGAGATGAGAAGGAACCTGACACTTATGGAAGGGGCTTTCCCGGGCGATGAAGTCCGTACCGCCATCAGTAACATCGAAGTCAACGGCAACCCCTTCGGCCTGGCCTACGCCGCCCGGGGAGAATGGGCCGACGGACTGGGAGTGACTGCCATGGAAAGCGGCGAAGAGGTCGACATCCTCTACTTCGTCGGCTGCTACGCCTCTTTTGACAAACGCAACCAGCAGGTTGCAAAGAATTTCATCTCCATCTGCAATGCTTCCGGCGTCAAGGTCGGCATGCTCGGCAAGGAAGAAAAGTGCTGCGGCGAACCGGCCCGGAAATTGGGCAATGAATACCTGTACCAGATGGTAGCCGCCGAAAACATCGAACTGATCAAAGGCTACAATGTAAAGAAAATCGTCACCACCTGTCCGCACTGTTTCAACACCTTGGCACGCGACTACAAGGATCTTGGGCTGGATATACCGGTTGAACACTACAGCACTTTCATCAACGCCCTGATCACTGATGATCGCCTCAAGCTCAAACCGGCAGAGTTTGACTTCACCTACCATGACTCCTGCTATCTGGGACGCTACATGGACATCATCGAACAGCCGCGCTCCATCCTGAAAGCAGCCGGCGGGCGCATCACCGAGATGGACAAATCCGGCTACGACAGCTTCTGCTGCAGCGCCGGCGGCGGCCGCATCCTGGCCGAAGAAAAGCTGGGGAGCAAAATCAGCGAGGCGCGGGTAAAGATGGCTCAGGAGACCGGCGCGCCGCTTTTGGTATCAAACTGCCCCTTCTGCCTGACCATGTTCGAGGACGGCATCAAAACCGGCGGAGCCGAAGGACAATTACAGGTCAGAGATCTGGCGGAAATCGTAGCTGAAAGAATTGCTGCATAAAGATCGAAGTCAAAGGCAATAGAACGCGGATGACGCTGATCTAGCTGATATACGCGGATTTTAGAACCAAAAGCCCTTGGGGGGTAACCAAAAAAAAAATTTGATTGATCCGCCTTTATCCGTTCAATCCGCGTCATCCGCGTTCTATTAAGGTTTTAAGATTTAAAGATATTTTACAGGAGGTATCACACATGAAACTGCTGGTATGCATCAAACAGGTCCCTGACCTGGAATCCCGCTTCAAACCGAACGCCGAAGGCGTCTGGTATAACGAAACCGACCTGGCCTGGCGTATGAACGAATACGACGAATACGCCGTGGAACAGGCTGTACAGCTCCGTGAAAAACTGGGGGAAGGCACTGAACTGACGGTACTCTCGATCGGCCCTGACCGGGTTGTGGAAGCTGTCAAAAAAGCGCTGGCAATGGGAGCCGACAATGCTGTCCATATCCAGGACCCGGCTGCAGCCGGCAAGGACCCCTGGCAGATCGCCTCGATCATCGCCGCCTATGCCAAGGACAAAGGATTTGACATCATCTTTACCGGCATGCAGTCCCAGGACCGCGGCTCGGCCCAGGTCGGCGTAACGGTTGCCGAACAGCTCGGCTTCAGCTGCACCACCACGATTGTCGGATTCGAGTGTGACGGCGGCAACATCACCGCCAAACGCGAGCTGGAGGGGGGCATCAAGAGCGTCGTTAAAATGAAGACACCGGCGCTGGTCACCTGCCAGTTGGGATTGAACGTACCGCGCTATCCTACCCTGCCGAACATCATGAAAGCCAAGAAAAAAGAGATCACTGCCATCCCTGTGGCCGACCTGCTGAAAGATGAGGCTCTTGCTACAACCGCCAGCTTCCATCCGCCAGCCAAAAAAGGGGGCGGCATTGTTCTCGAAGGTGACACAGGCGTATTGGTGGATCAGCTGATTGCCATACTCAAAGACAAAACCGCGGTATTGAGATAACGAGAAAAAGGATAATCCACCACGGAGACACGGAGACACGGAGAACTTCAAAGTTGAGAATATAGGGGAAACCAATAAGACTTTAAAGATTTATCCCCCCTTTTTTGATTTTGTTTTTTCCCTGAGATTGGTTTTGTTTCTCTTGTTTTTCTCCGTGTCTCCGTGGTGAAATATTTTTAGATTTTTAAAGGAGATAACCATGAAAACATTACTTATTGGCGAATATCGCGAAGGAAAACTGCTTGACTCAACCTATGAACTGCTCGGATTCGCCTCTCAACTTGGCGCTGAAACCGCCATGCTGCTGGTCGGAAGCGAAAGCCAGCTGCCCGCTTATGGCGGCACACTCTACCTGGCCGATGTGGCAGCCTGTGCAGAATACAATCCTGATCTGCACAAACAGCTGATTCTCGATGCGGTACAAAAAGAAAATCCGGACTATATCGTATTCCTGCACTCCTCCTACGGCTGGGATCTGGCCCCGCGAGTAGCAGCTTCTCTCAGGATTGCCCAGGTATCCGAGATTACCAGTATAGTAGAAGGTGGATTTGAAGTCGGCTGCTGCAACGCCAAGATGCGCCGCACCGTCAAACCGAACAGCGTCAGGGCTGTACTGACCATCCAGGCCGGTGCCTTCCCGGTGCTTCAGCCGGGCGGCGCCCCGCAACTTCAGAAAGTATCTGCGGCAGGGAGCGGCACGCTCGAGTTTGTCGGTTACGAACCGGCCGAAAAGAAGGATGTGGATCTGGGCAAGGCGGAAATCATCGTTTCAGCTGGCCGCGGTATCGGCAAGAAAGACAACGTACCGGTTATTGCCGCCCTGGCCAAGGCGCTGGGCGGAGAGCTGGGCGCAAGCCGACCGGTGGTTGACGCCGGGTGGGTGGAGCACAGCCATCAGGTCGGCACTACCGGCCAGACCGTATCCCCCAAACTGTATGTAGCCTGCGGCATCAGCGGCGCCATCCAGCATCTGGCCGGGATGAAGAAATCAGACTTCATTGTCGCCATCAACAAGGACAAGGATGCGCCGATCGGCGAAGTTGCCGACGTACTGGTCGTGGCCGACGTCATGCAGTTTGTGCCGGCGCTGACGGCAAAACTTTCCTGATGAAAATACTGGAAGGCGTAAAAGTAGTGACCCTGGCGGCCAATCTGCCGGGGCCTGCTGCTGCCCAGCGGCTTTGCGGTATGGGTGCGGAGGTTATCAAAGTGGAGGCTCTGTCGGGGGATCCGATGGAGATCTACCATGCTGGCTGGTATCAGGATATGCTTGAAGGGCAGACCCTGCTCAAGCTTGACTTGAAATCCGGTCAGGGGCGGGATGAGCTTTGCCGGTTGCTGGAGTCTGCTGATTTGATGATCAGTGCCAGCCGTCCGGCAGCCATGGAGCGGCTCGGGCTTGGATGGGTGACGTTGCATCAGAAGTACCCACGGTTATGTCACGTGGCTATTATTGGCTATCCACCGCCGCGTGAAAATGAAGCGGGGCACGATCTTACCTATCAGGCATCACTGGGACTTCTCACCCCCCCGTACATGCCGCGAACCCTGCTGGCAGACATGGCTGGCGCAGAGATGACGGTCTCCTCGGCACTGGCCCTGCTGCTGGCCCGCGAAAGAGCAGGGAATTCCGGTTACGCCGAAGTTGCGCTGTCTGAAGCCGCCGCTTCGCTTGCCGTGCCGCTCCGTTACGGCTGTACCGCCCCGGGTGCGAATCTTGGTGGCGGAATTCCGGAGTACAACATCTACCAGAGTGCTGACGGATGGGTGGCTGTAGCTGCCCTTGAGTCTCATTTCAAGAAGCGTCTTGAAGATGCCTTGAATATTTCGAATATGGAGGAGTACCGGGCCGCTTTTGCGCTTCAAAGCTCCGCCTATTGGCAGGAATGGGGACAAAGAATGGATGTGCCTGTAGAAACAGTGCGTTGAGGCGATATTGTCACGAATTCTGAAGGGCTATGGTATGAATATTTGCAGACTTGATCATCTGGTTTTAACAGTAAAAGACCTCGAAATCACGGTACAGTTTTACGTTTCAGTACTTGGAATGGAAAAAGAGGAGTTTGGTGCCGGAAGATTAGCTTTAAGGTATGGTAATCAGAAAATAAATCTCCACCAAACCGGCAAAGAATTTGAACCGAAAGCGCACATGCCGACTCCCGGCTCGGCGGACCTTTGTTTTATCACGGAAGTTCCGCTGACCGAGGCGATTGAGCATGTTCGCAGCATGGGAGTTGAAATCCTGGAGGGTCCGGTTATGAGAACGGGTGCTACCGGTAAAATCAGTTCATTTTATTTCAGAGATCCTGATATGAATTTAATAGAAGTCTCGAATTACTGATTTAATTATTGCAGTTGCATATTTTAAACCGAGGAGGTGTGCATGTTTCTTGACCTTACCGAAGAGCAGAAGCTGATTCAGGATACCGCCAGGGATTTTGCCAAGGCCGAGTTGGAACCTGTGGCTGCAGCCCTTGACCAGGGCAGCGACAGGGCTCCGCTTCTGGCAAATCTCAAAAAACTGGCCGAACTGGGTTTTATGGGATTGAACGTCAGAAGCGAATATGGCGGCTCGGAAGCCGGAGTCATACCTTTCAGCCTGGCCATAACTGAAATCGCCCGGGCCTGCGCCTCAACCGCAGTGACTGTGTCTGTCACAAATATGGTGGCGGAGGTGATCCAGGCGGTCGGCTCCGAAGAGCAGCGCAAAGCCTACATCCCCAAGATATGTTCCGGCGAATACGCTGCCGGCGGCTTCGCTCTGACTGAGACCTGTGCCGGCTCAGACCCGGCCGGGATGTGCGCCCAGGCTACAGATGACGGCGACAGCTGGGTACTGAACGGCACCAAGATATTCATTACCAGCGCTCCCTACGCCGGTGTTTTCGTGGTCTGGGCGGTTACCGACAAGGCAGCGCCAAAGGGAAAAGGGATCAGCTGTTTTCTGGTTGAAGCCGGTACACCCGGACTTGTAATAGGTAAGGAAGAGAAAAAAATGGGGCAACATGCCTCAGCCACCAACGAATTGATCTTCGACTCCTGCCGGGTTCCCAAATCTGCCCTGATGGGCAAGCTGAACGATGGTTTCCGTATCGCCGCAGGAGAACTGGCCGGCGGGAGGATCGGAATCGGCTCGCTGGGGCTGGGGGTTGGACTGGCCGCTATGGACTACGCCACAAAATATGTCACCGAGCGGGTTCAGTTCGGGCAGAAGGTCAGCAACTTCCAGGCTATCCAGTGGATGATCGCCGATGCCTACACAGAGCTTGAGGCGGCCCGCTTGCTGCTGATGAACGCCGCCTACCGCAAGCAGGCCGGAAAAACCTTTGCCAAAGAGGCCTCCATGGCCAAGATGTATGCCACAGAAGCGGGTAACCAGGCCTGTTACAAGGCCATCCAGATGCTGGGAGGCTACGGCTACACCCAGGATTTTCCGGTCGAGCGCTACGCCAGGGATGCCCGTATCACGGCCATTTATGAAGGTACCAACGAGATCCAGCGCATGATTATTTCCAGGGAGATTTTGAGGAATTTCAGCTAATACCGATTTCAAATCAAGGATGAAATCAAGGCGGCGAGGATGAGGTGACGGAGGCGTACAATAATGTACGCTGAGGAACCGAAGACGAGCCAACGAAGATAGAGCCTTGATTTGGAATCGGAAAAATGAGGCAGGCATGAGTACAGAAAAACGCATTACATTGCAGCAAGCCGCCGAAATCATCAAGGACGGCTCCAGTCTCACCTTTTCCGGCTTCACCATCTGGCGCCGTCCGTTCGCACTTGTGTACGAACTGATACGCCAGAGACGTAAGGGTTTGCATCTGATAGAAGTAAACGGCGGTCCACAGACCGAGTTCCTGGTGGGCGCAGGCTGCGTAGACATCTGGGAATCCTGCTGGGTCGGCCATGAACTGTACGGCAAGTACGGCGCCAACCTGTCCCGTAAGGTCGGTAACAAGGAGATCATCGTAGAGGATTACAGTCATGCCGAGATGATGTTCCGCTTTGCTGCGGCCGCATCAGGCGCAGCCTATGCGGTGACGCAGACATCTCTGGGAACCGACATCCATAACCCGGAGTACGACATGCTCGGCCGGGCCGGAATGCGGGACGGCAAACATCCCCATATCGCGCGCCACAAGTACCAGTTCACCGAGGACCCCTTCTTCGGGGCCGGTTCGCAGGTGCTGATACCGGCTGTCAAGCTGGATGTTGCCGTTCTCTGTGTACAGCAGGTTGGTGAAGAGGGAACCGTACGGGTCAACGGCCAGTATTATTCCGACCCCGAATCAGCTCGCGCGGCCGATATTACCATCGTGGTTGCCGAAGAGATCGTGCCGGAGGAGTATCTGCGCCGCAACGCCGATCAGAACACCATACCCAGCTTTGAAGTTGATTATATTCTGGAATGCCCTTTCGGCGCCCATCCGACCGGCATGTTCGGCCGTTATGACGTCGATGGCAACTTTTTGAAGGATTTCTATGGCCGCACTCGTACTCAGGAAGGTTTTGACGACTTTGCCAAGGAGTGGATTTTTGGTCAGGATCACATGAGCTATCTCGAAAAGCTCGGCTGGCCGCGCATGTTGAAGATCAAGGCCAATACGGCTCTCAATTACAGTGTTCGCGAGAAGGGGGGGAAGTGACCATGGCGACAGAATATGCGACTCCGGAAGAATACGGCCTGGCCGATCTGATGTGCTGCGCCTCCGCCCGCGAGGTTGGAGACAATGAGATCGTCTTTGCCGGCACCGGCCTGCCGATGGTGGCCATCATGCTGGCCCAGAAGACTCACGCCCCCAACCTGAAACTGATTTTCGAGGCAGGCACGCTTGATGGCCGTCCGCCTGAGCTTCCTACTTCAGTTGGTGATGCCCGCTGCGAAATGGGCGCATCCCGCTCATCCGGGCTGAACGACGCCTTCAGCATCGCCCAGCGCGGCTTGGTGGATCTTGGTTTTCTGGGTGGCGCCGAGGTTGACGAGTACGGCAACGTCAACACTACCTGCATCGGCGACTATCTCAACCCTGAGCTGCGCCTGACCGGCAGCGGCGGGAACCCGGACATCAACTCATTTGCCCGCCGGACTGTCTTTATCATGGTGCACGAAAAGCGGCGCTTTGTGCCAAATGTGAGCTACATCACCAGCCCGGGCTGGAAGGTAAAGAAATGGCCCGGCGGAGAATTCGTTCACCGCCGCGAGCTGTACGGCGCTGCCTTCAGAGGCGGCCCATCGGCGGTGATCAGCACGGCCGGTGTGTTCCGTTTTGACGAGCAGAGCGGCCGCATGTATCTGGATACCTGTCATCCCGGCAAGACTCCTGAGGAGATCAAGGAGATGTGCCAGTTCGACCTTGATATCTCACGTGTGGCCGGTGAAACGCTACCCCCGACCCGAGAAGAGCTGCGGATCATCCATGAAGTACTTGACCCGGATCAGATATTTATCCCGAAAGTCAAGAAAGGGTAAATGCAGATCGGCAATATCTGTAATCGGTAGCCATGTTATGGGGTCTTCAGGCAGGTATTCCCTGACAGCATCGGGGAATACCTGTTTGGCGTTTTTGAGAGAAAAGATGTGGTTTAACTTGACTGATACGCTTGGAATCTGCTAGAAGAGCCGTTTCGAATTGAACCAGAGGACAAACACTGATGCCTTATATCAAGATTGATGAATTGCGTTGCAAGGGATGCGGGCTGTGTACCATCGCCTGCCCGAAGAAACTGGTCACCATGAGTGACACTCCCAATAGCCAGGGGCTGACCGTGGCGGTTTTCTCTGATCCGGAAAAATGCACCGGCTGCGCACTGTGCGCCGAGATGTGTCCGGACGTGGCAATCTGTGTTTTTAAGGAGTGAGTATCTTGAATAATCACAAAACTGAAAAAGTGTTTCTCAAAGGAAATGAGGCGGTTGCCATGGCGGCCATCGAGGCCGGCTGCCGTTGCTATTTCGGCTACCCGATCACTCCGCAGAGCGATATCCCTGAATACCTCTCCCGTGAACTGCCAAAGGTTGGAGGCACGTTCATACAGGCCGAAAGCGAGATCGGCTCCATCAATATGGTGCTGGGCGCTGCTGCTACCGGCGCGCGTGCCATGACCTCATCCTCCGGCCCGGGTATTTCGCTCAAGCAGGAGGGCATCTCCTACATGGCTGGATCGGAGCTGCCGGGAGTGATTGTTGACATCATGCGAGCGGGCCCCGGGCTGGGGGGCATCGATGCCTCACAGGCTGACTATTTCCAGGCCACCCGTGGCGGTGGACATGGCGGCTATCGTATTATCGTCCTGGCCCCCGCCTCGGTGCAGGAGATGTATGACCTGACCATGCTGGCCTTTGATCTGGCCGATATGTATCGCATGCCGGCCATGGTTCTGGCCGATTCGGTCATCGGTCAGATGAAAGAATCCGTGACTCCCAATCCGAGGCCAAAAACTGAGTTGCCTCCCAAGCCCTGGGTCGTACGCGGCAAAGCGGCCGGTGAACCCCAGAATGTAGTCAAATCGCTCTATCTGGGGGATGGCGAGATGGAGGCCTTCCACTGGAAGATGCATGCCCGCTATCAGGAGCTGGCCGACAAGGAGTGCCGCTGGGAAGAATTCATGACCGATGATGCCGAGCTGATCGTGACCGCCTTCGGCTCGCCGGCCAGGATCGCCAAGACCGCCATCAGCATGGCTCGCGAAGCCGGCATGAAGGTTGGACTGCTCCGTCCGATCACTCTTTTTCCGTTTCCCAAAAAAGCGTATGCAACACTGTCGGAGAGCTGCAAGCGCTTTCTCTCTATCGAGCTTTCCACCGGCCAGATGATTGATGACGTGCGCCTCTCGGTGGCGCGTGACGCCGAGGTGGCTTTTTACGGACGCCCTCCCGGCGCCGGTTCGCTGCCGACACCGGAAGAGCTGTTTGTACAGATCAGGAAAAACTACCAGGCAGCCGCCTGAGCAGCTGAGGATATAGAATGAAACAGGTATTTAGCAGACCCGAGAGCTTAAAGGATGTCCAGACCCACTTCTGCCCCGGCTGTCATCACGGATCGGTTCACCGGCTGGTTGCGGAGGCCATCGACGAATTCGGCATTGCCAGCCAGACCATTGGAGTCGCATCGGTCGGTTGTTCGGTTTTTCTGTATGGCTATTTCGATGTTGACGTGATCGAGGCGCCCCACGGCAGAGCCCCTGCTGTTGCGACCGGCGCCAAGCGCGCCCGTCCCGACCGGATCGTATTCACTTATCAGGGTGACGGGGATCTGGCGGCCATCGGCATGTCCGAGATCATTCACTCTGCCAACCGCGGTGAAGATATCACTGTCATATTCGTAAACAACACCACCTACGGCATGACCGGCGGACAGATGGCCCCTACCACCATGCCGGGACAGAAAACGTCAACTTCGCCTTATGGACGTGACATCAACAATGACGGCGCACCCTTCAAGATGGCCGAACTGCTGTCCCAACTGGAAGGGGTGGCCTTTTCGGCGCGTGTGGCGGTCAACAGCCCAAAAAATGTCATCCAGGCCAAGAAGATGATAAAAAATGCTTTCCGCTGCCAGATCGAGAAGAAGGGCTTTTCCTTTATCGAGGTTCTGGCATCATGCCCGACCAACTGGGGCATGCAGCCTCTGGAAGCCAACAAACGGGTGAGTGATGAGATGATTCCCTACTTCCCGCTGGGTGTGTACCGCAATACCGCTAACTTATAATCCGGAGATATTCATGCGCTACGATGTATTCATATCAGGTTACGGCGGTCAAGGGGCGCTTCTGGCTGGCAATCTGCTCTCTTACGCCGCTATTCACGAGGGCCTCAACGTTTCTTTTTTCCCGGTCTATGGGGTAGAAAAAAGAGGCGGATCGGCCATGTGTACGGTTGTTTTTGCAGACGGCGACACCGGCTCACCTGTTGTCGGCAATCCATCGGTCTCGGTTATTTTAAACCAGCTCTCCTTTGACAAATACGCCGCCAAGGTAAAGCAGGGCGGTATCTGCATAGTCAACTCCAGTCTGGTCAACACTGATGGTGCTGAGTTGCCGGGTGTCGAGCTGATATTGGTACCGATGAACCAACTGGCCATTGATCTGGGGGATGTGCGCATGGTGAATATGGTAGCCTGCGGAGCCTACATTGCCCTGACAGGGGCGCTGCCGTTCAAGGCTCTTGAAGAGGGGCTGAAAAAGACTTTGCCGGAGCGCAATCACCGCCTGATTCCGGCCAATATCAAGGCGATTGAAGCGGGTGCAGCCGCTGCGCTGGGCCAAAGAAAGGCTTGACGTTCGCAGCCCGATTTGATACAAGAACAGTCCCTTCAGGGGTATAGCCAAACGGTAAGGCAACGGACTCTGACTCCGTCATCTCTTGGTTCAAATCCAGGTACCCCTGCCAAAAAATAATAATGGCGCTTGCAACAATTGTTGCAGGCGCCTTTTCTTTTTATCCTAAAAACGGCAGTTACTCTCACAGAGTTCACAGAGACACAGAGAAAAACTGTATTTACAGGCAGAAAGGGTTTCACCCAAAAGGTGATCTGAATTCAGAACCTTTTCAATTGAATTATCCTGTTAATACTGATGGTTATAACTCTGTGAGCTCTGTGCCTCTGTGAGAACTGCTTTTTTTTGGGTTTATTTGATTTCGTCTGAGCTGGACGCCTGATTCAATCCGGCAGATCAAACAAGCGTGGCCGCAAAACTTTCCTGGGTATATCCGTTCACC
>JACRCG010000255.1 GCA_016219145.1 Deltaproteobacteria bacterium
ACCAGGGGCCAGACCGCCTCGATCCCTCTGGAGCGGGTCGCAAAAGCAAATCTGGAATTTGAATTCTGATCTGAATTAACATACACGTCGGCAAGGAGAAGCAATCGTGGATACAAATATCAACATCAAACATGCTATCGAACAGCTCGTAAAAGAAAAAGGCATCGACCGTCAGGTGGTTCTTGAGGCTATGGAACAGGCCGTCTTGACTGCTGCCAACAAAAAATATCGGAACACCCGTGATCTGGAAGCACATTATAATCATGAAACCGGCGAAGTTGAGCTGTTTGAATTCGTGACCGTAGTCGAGGAAGTTGAAGACTCCTACAAGGAGATCGGCCTTGAAGAAGCGCGCGAAATCGATCCGGAGGCGGAGTACGGCGATTCTCTGGGAGAGAAACTTGATGCGAGCGGATTCAGCCGGATTGCCGCTCAGACTGCCAAGCAGGTTATTATCCAGAAGGTTCGTGAGGCGGAACGCGAAACTATTTTCAACGAATACAGCGACAGGGTCTGGGAAATCATTACCGGTATGGTGCGCCGGTTTGAAAAGGGAGAGCTGCTGATTGATCTTGGGCGAGCTGAAGCGGTTCTGCCGGCCAAAGAACAGATGCCACGGGAGGTTTACCGCCCTGGTGACAGAATCCGGGCCATCATCACCGAAATACGCATGACCACCAAAGGGCCGCAGATCATGCTTTCCAGAACGCATCCAAGCATGCTCGCCAAGCTTTTCGAAGCTGAAGTTCCAGAAATAGCCGAAGGAATTGTCGAAATCAACGCGATCGTCCGTGATCCGGGCAGCCGGGCAAAGATTGCGGTTTCATCCAACGACCGAGACGTTGATCCGGTTGGCGCCTGTGTCGGTATGCGAGGCGCCCGGGTACAGAATGTCGTATCCGAACTGCGCGGAGAAAAAATCGATATTATCCCCTGGTCGGAAGATATTGCCCGCTTCGCCTGTAATGCCCTCTCACCGGCACAGGTTTCCAAGGTTTTTGTAGATGAGGAAAAACGTGTTCTTGAAATTATTGTCGCTGATGATCAGCTGTCCCTTGCGATCGGCAAGCGCGGGCAGAACGTCAGTCTGGCCGCCCGTCTGACCGGTTGCCGCATTGATATCAAGAGCGAGTCGAAAGTTGCTGAAGCAGCAATGCAGGAGTTTGCTTCCTACGATGGCACCGAGGCTGAGGAGGAGCCGGCTCAGCAGCCGGAAACCGCCCCGACTGATGCGGTGACGGAAGAACCGGCGGAGTAGGAACCGGACATGGCCCGCAACGCTAACTCCAGTGCGCCGCAGCGCAGCTGTCTCGGTTGCAGGGTCTGCAAGGACCAGAATGATCTGATCCGCTTTGTCCTCTCAAATGAAAATGAGGTCCTGCCGGATCTTGAGAGCAAGCTTCCCGGCAGAGGCGCTTACACTTGCGTTAGCAGGGAGTGTCTGGCTAAAGCTGTCATGCAGCGGCAGTTCAGGCGTTCATTCAAACAGGATGTCTCGGTAATGGCCCCGGAAGAGCTTGCAGAGCATATCAAAGGGGTGTTATTTGCCAGGATTATCGGTCTGATCGGCTTGGCCAACAAGGCAGGAAAGGTTATCGGCGGCGGCTCCATGGTAAGCGACGCTCTGAAAAGCCGCGTCAAACCCGGACTTGTGATCGTGGCCTCAGATGTTTCCGAGGCTATCGGCGGGAAAATCATCTTGTTGGCTGATGTCCACGGGGTGCCGCACCGAACAGTAATAACAAAAGATGATTTCGGAGCAGTTTTGGGTAAGGCGCCGCGAAGCGCACTTGCAATAAAGTCCGGCGGTTTTGTGGCACAACTGCTTAGGGCTATTGACAGATACAGAAACTTCCTGGGGGAGGTATAAATATGGGTAAGATCAGTGTGAGCATTCTGGCGAAACAGTTGGGCATAGAGCCCAGGGACGCAATAGCCAGGCTCAAGGAAATTGGTGTTGATGCCAAAACGGCAACATCGCAGGTTGATGATGATGTGGTTGCCAGGCTGACCTCGCCCAAGCCCAGGGACAATGGCACGGATGAAATCAGGGTGGCATCCAATGTTATCCGCCGTCGTGCCAAAGTGGCTCCGGTGGCCGAAGCCGCAGAAACTCCGACTGTCAGGGAAGAGCCCGTAATCAAGCCTTCCGAGGAGCCGGTAAAGTCTGAAACTCCGATTGCCAAACCGGTTGAGCCGGTTGCCGTAAAAGTTGAAACAGCCGAGGTTGCAGAGACTGTTGCGACTGTAAAACCGGCAACGGTCGCTGAACCGCAAAAAACAGGTCCGAATCAGGCCAGGATACTTGGCCGGATGGAAATTCCGGGAGTTACCAATCGCCCTTCACGGGTTGTGACCAAGGATACCCCCTTGCCGCAGCGCAGCGCGCCTCCAAGGCCTTCCGGTGATCCTGCCCAGAGAAGGCCGGCTCCTGCCGCCGACCAGAGAAAGCCGGCTCAGGGATATGAGCAAAGAAAACCGGCTGCGCCGACTCCTTCAGCTCCGGCCACCGAACTTGACCGGTCCCGCATGAAGCAGGTTCAGCTTGCTCCTGCTGCTCCAACCGGTGATAACCGCCGTGGCGGTAAAAAGGACGGACCTGGTTACGGTGATCTGGGCAAAGGGGGCAAGAAGGGTGCGCCGCCCAAGAAGAAGGAACAGCCGCGCAAAAATGAAGTTATCGATAAGCGTGAGCGTGCTTTCGACCCGGTTTACAAGGGTTCAAAGCGCAAGGGTGGAAAAGAGCGTGTTCCGGAGACAAAGAAAACTGAAATTACCACTCCCAAGGCTATCAAGCGCATTATCAAGATTTCCGAGAGCATTTCTGTCGGAGAACTGGCCAAGCGCCTGGGAATCAAGGCCAACGATCTGATCAAGTCGCTGATGAAAATGGGCATGATGGTGACTATCAATCATCCTCTGGATCACGATACTGCGGTCATCCTCGCGTCGGAATACAGTTACGAGGTAGAAAACGTTGCCGTTGACCTCGACGAAATTCTGGAATCCCAGCCGGATGCTCCCGAGACTCTTGTGAAACGGCCGCCGGTCGTAACCATCATGGGACACGTCGATCATGGTAAAACTTCGCTTCTGGACGCAATCCGCGAAGCAAACGTCATCGCAGGAGAGGCGGGCGGCATAACCCAGCATATCGGCGCCTATGATGTTGAGCTAAACGGTCGCAAAATCACCTTCCTTGATACACCGGGTCATGAGGCTTTTACCGCCATGCGTGCCCGTGGCGCCAAGGTGACGGATATAGTTATTCTGGTTGTTGCCGCTGATGACGGCGTCATGCCGCAGACAAAAGAGGCCATCAATCATTCCAAGGCGGCCGGAGTTCCGATAATTGTAGCTATCAACAAGGTCGACAAGCAGGATTCAAACCCCGAGCGGGTCAAGCGGGAACTGACCGAGCAGGGTCTGGTCTCATCCGAATGGGGCGGTGACGTCACTATGGTGGAGGTGTCCGCCAAAAAGCGCCTCAATCTAGAAGAACTGCTTGAGATGATTTTGCTGCAGGCCGACCTGATGGATCTGAAGGCCAACCCCGACAAGCAAGCCAAGGGAACCATAGTCGAAGCGAAGCTGGATAAGGGGCGCGGTCCGGTGGCTACCGTGCTGGTACAGGAAGGAACTCTCAAGGCCGGTGATTACTGTGTTGTCGGCATACACTCCGGTCGTGTCCGCGCCATGCAGAATGATCGCGGAGAAAAAGTGCTGGAAGCCTTCCCGTCCATGCCGGTCGAGTTGGTTGGTCTTTCCGGTGTTCCGGATGCCGGCGATATTTTCGTATCCATGAAAGATGAAAAACAGGCCAAAGAGATTGCCACCCTGCGTCAGATCAAGCACAGGGAGATCGAGTTTGCCAAGCACACCAAACTTTCGCTGGAAGATCTCTATAAGCGTATTCAGAGCGGCGAAGTAAAAGATCTGAATGTCGTCGTCAAGGGCGATGTTCAGGGCTCGATCGAAGCTGTCTCCGAGACCCTGCGCAAGCTGTCTACCGATGCGGTGCGTCTCAACGTCATACATGCGGCGGTTGGCGCCGTAACCGAGACGGATGTAAATCTGGCGGCAGCTTCCAACGCCATCATCATCGGCTTCAATGTCAGGCCCGAGGTAAAAGCTCAGGGGCATGCCGAGCGTGAAGGGGTTGATATCCGCCTTTACAGCATTATTTATGATGCGGTCGAGGACGTGAAAAAAGCCATGGAAGGCCTGCTGGCCCCGACTTTGAAAGAAAAATATCTCGGACGGGCTGAAGTTCGTGAAGTGTTTACGGTACCCAAAGTTGGTAATATTGCCGGTTCCTATGTACAGGACGGAAAAATGCTGCGCAACGCCCAGGTTCGACTGTTGCGGGACAATGTGGTCGTATATGAAGGGAAACTCTCCTCACTGCGCCGCATAAAAGATGATGTCAAGGAAGTTGCCAGCGGTTACGAGTGCGGTATCGGGCTTGAGAATTACAACGATATCAAGCTGGGTGACATAATCGAAGCATTTGAAATAGAAAAGTTTGCAACTAAATTGTAATACAGAGAGACAAAGGTTCCCATGCAGCACAAACGTTCCGATAAGGTCGCCGAGACCATTCATGAAATCATCTGCTCGATTCTTTCTCGAGGTCTTAACGATCCCAGAATCGGTTTTGTAACTATAACCGGTGTAGAGCTTTGCGATGATTTGAGTCTGGCCAAAATTTTCTTCACTGTCATTGGTGACGATAAAGCCAGGAAAGAAACAGAGGCCGGCCTCAACAGCGCCAAGGGTTTCATACGGCGTGAAGTCGGTAAAAACCTTACCATCAGGCATACTCCGGAACTGCTTTTCAAATATGACACCTCACTTGATTATGCCAGCCGGATAGATTCTCTCCTTAAAGAGATAGGCACAGCTAATGACGGAAACAATTCAGAAAATAACTGAGGTTATCCGCAGCAATTCCTCCTTTCTGCTGACTACCCATGAGGGGCCGGACGGCGATGCCATCGGTTCGTCCCTGGCCCTGGCCTCTTTTCTGCGCAAAATCGGCAAGGACGTAACCGTCCATTACCGCGATCCGGTTCCGGAACTGTACGCCTTTCTTCCGGGAGCGGATTCCGTGCTTCCGCATATACCCGATCGGCAGTTCGATGTTGCCGTAGTGCTGGATATCGGCGAACGCAAGCGTGCCGGCACTGAATTCTGCGATTTTGTGCGGGTTGCTACTACCATAAATCTTGACCATCACCTCTCCTGCGAAAACTTCGCCGATTTCAATCTCATTGATCCCCAGGCCGCATCGACCGGTATTCTCGTCCACCGGATTGCCACTGCCTTCGGCTACAGTTTTGACCCTGAAACAGCGCTTTGCATCTATGTGGCTACCATCACCGACACCGGCTCGTTCCGTTATTCAAATGCCAATCGCGAGGCATTCAGCGTGGCCGGTGAAATGATCGAGTGCGGTGTCAATGCTTGGGATGTTGCTGAACAGCTCTATGAAAATCAGCCCCAAAAAAGGCTTGAACTTCTGGCCAGGTGCCTGCCGACCCTGGAGGTTTTCAAGGATGGATTGGCCGCATCTGTTATCGTCACTCTGGATATGTATTCGGCTACCGGCGCCGATGCCGAGTTGACGGACGGCTTTGTCAACTATCCCCGCTCGATTCGCGGCGTGGAAGTGGCCATTTTTTTCCGGCAGTTGGACCTTATGAAATGGAAGGTCGGATTCCGTTCCAAGGGCAAGGTCAACGTGGCCGCTTTTTCGGCTGCAATGGGTGGCGGTGGCCATCACAATGCCGCCGGATGCACAGTTGATGGTTCTTTGGATGATGTAAAACGGATTGTGTATTCGATAGTGGAACAGTCTCTTTGATAAACGGCTTTATTGTTATTGATAAGCCGGCCGGAATTACCTCCCACGATGTAGTCAGCCGTGTCCGCCGAATTCTGGGAACAAAGAAGGTCGGCCATACAGGCACACTTGACCCTTTTGCCACCGGAGTACTTCCGATAGCCGTCAATGACGGCACCAAGTGCATTCCGTTCCTTGATGAGGGGAGCAAAACCTACGAGGCTCTTTTGCGTCTCGGTGTCACCACCGATACGCTTGATATGACCGGCGCGGTATTGACCGAGTCTGACACGTCCTGCATTAGCCGCGAACAATTACTATCCGTGCTTTCAGAATTTACCGGTTCAATTTCCCAGATCCCCCCCATGTACTCTGCCATTAAGCAGAACGGCCAACCGCTCTACAAACTGGCGCGACAGGGCGTTGAAGTTGAGCGCAAAGCTCGTGATGTTGAAATCAATTCCCTCGAACTGCTCTCCTTTGATCTGTCGTTTGCCGCCATTCGGGTTACCTGCTCACGCGGTACCTACGTGCGCAGTCTGGCCGACGACATCGGCCGCAGGCTTGGATGCGGCGCGGCTCTACAGGAGTTACGGCGCAGCGCCAGCGGGCCGTTTCGCATTGAAGATGCCGTTACGCTGGTTGAACTTGAAACCGTAGCAGGGGAGGGGAGGAGCGAAGCTCACTGCCTGTCACCAATGGCAGCGCTTGGGCATCTGCTCGAAATACCGCTGACAGCAGATGGATTAGATGGGCTGCGATTTGGCAGGGCACCGTTGTGGGGCCACACCTCGCTGGAAACTCCAATGGCCTGTAAATTGGAATCGTTGGTGCGGCTGACGTATGGTGGAAAACTCGTTGCCGTTGCCAGACTGATTCCAAGAGGAGAGGATGACGCCGCCATAGTATTGAAACGGGTTCTTGTCTAGTTACAATTAGACTTTACATACTGGTAACAATGTGGTAAATAATTTAACTCTTAAAAAAATGTATGCGTTATCATACGCTTTACCAAAAAAAGTAATGGAGGAGCAAACAGTGCTGGCAACCGAAAAAAAGCAGGAAATCATCAATGCATTCAAGAAACATGACAGTGATACAGGTTCACCGGAAGTTCAGATCGCAATTCTGACCGAGCGGATTACGTACCTTACGGAACATTTCAAAACACACAAGAAGGATCACCATAGCCGCCGCGGCCTTCTCAAGCTTGTCGGTCAGAGAAGGCGCCTGCTTGACTATCTGAAGGGCAAAGAAGTCAGCAGATACAAAACAGTTATCGAAAGACTCGGCATTCGTAGATAGTACACGGCGGTATATCTGTCAGACGGATATACCGCCGCTTTGTCTACTGTATGCTCATTTAGAAAAGGGCCTTGCGGCCCTTTTATCATTTGTTGGGGGCGTGGATAGAACTTCTTTGGTTTTGAAGCGATGATCAATCCAGGATGATTCCTGTGTTTGCGAGGAAGGGACGACGCAGGCGTACCGCTGGTACGTCGAGGAGTCGCTGACGAGTAAACGCAGGAGGCGCCTGGATTCAGCATCGCCCAGAGAGGTTGTAGCGACGGCCCCAACGCAACCAGACAGGAGAATTGAAATATGGAACAAAGTGTTCAGGTTGAGTTTGGAGGCCGGACGGTAACAATTTCCACCGGCAAGATGGCCAAGCAGGCTAATGGAGCTGTGATGGTGAGAAGCGGCGACACAATGGTGCTGGTAACAGCGGTCGCACAAAAAGAAGCCAAAGAGGGGCAGGATTTTTTTCCGCTGACTGTCAATTACACTGAAAAGGCTTATGCCGGCGGAAAAATTCCGGGCAGCTTTTTCAAACGCGAGGCGCGTCCTTCCGATCCGGAGACACTGATCTGCCGCCTGATCGACCGTCCGATCCGCCCGCTCTTCCCGGAAAATTTCCTGAATGACACCCAGATCATGGCAACTGTAGTATCAGCCGACAAGGACAACGATCCCGGCATTCTTTCGATGCTGGGCGCTTCGGCGGCCCTGATGATCTCGGATATCCCTTTCCAGGGTCCGATCGCCGGTGTCAAGGTCGGTCGCGTCGAAGGAAAGCTGATCTGTAATCCCAGCGCCGAAGAACTGCTGAACAGTGATCTTGAAATTGTCGTTGCAGCAAGTCGCGATGCGATCATCATGGTTGAGGGAGAGGCGAAATTCGTATCCGAGGCTGATCTGCTGGATGCGGTCTTTTTTGCCAAGGAAGCGATGCTGCCGTTGATTGAGGCTCAGGAAGAGCTTCAGAAAAACGCCGGCGTAGCCAAGCGGGAAGTTACACCTGTGACCGTGAACGAGCCCTTGTTGGCCAGAGTGCGCGAACTGGCCTACGATCGCATGGCTGAAGCGGTCAAGATAAAGTCCAAGCAGGAACGCCACATCCAGATCGATCTGGTGAAGACCGAGACCATAGAGGCCCTCAAGGACGAATTTGAAGGAAGCTCCAAACAGATCAAGGCGTTCCTGGGCGATTTCGAATATGAGCGTGTCCGCGCCGACGTCCTCGACACCGGTATCCGCATCGATGGCCGTGATACAGTCACCATCCGTCCGATTGCCACCGAAGCCGGACTGCTGCCCCGCACCCACGGTTCAGCCCTGTTTACCCGCGGCGAAACCCAGGCGCTGGTTACCGCTACCCTGGGCACCTCCAGTGACGAGCAGCGGATGGACTCCCTCTATGGCGAATACCGCAAGCGTTTCCTGCTGCACTATAATTTCCCTCCGTTTTCAGTCGGCGAAACCAGCTTCCGTCTGGGACCTGGCCGTCGTGAAATCGGTCACGGCATGCTGGCGGAGAGGGCGCTTTCGGCCGTCCTGCCCAAGCATGATGACTTCCCCTATACCATCCGGGTCGTTTCCGAGACTCTTGAGAGTAACGGCTCATCATCAATGGCTTCCGTCTGTGGCGGCAGCATGTCGCTGATGGATGCCGGAGTACCGATTACTGCCCCGGTAGCCGGTATTGCCATGGGTCTGATCAAGGAGGGTGACAAGGTCGCAATTCTGTCCGACATTCTGGGTGATGAAGATCACTTGGGCGATATGGACTTCAAGGTTGCCGGAACAGCTGATGGCGTTACGGCGCTGCAGATGGACATCAAAATCGGCGGGGTTACCCGTGAAATCATGCAGAAAGCCCTCAGTCAGGCTCGTGACGGGCGGTTGCATATTCTCGGCAAGATGGCGGAGACACTGGCAGCGCCGCGTCCTGAGATGTCCCCGTTTGCGCCGCGCATCACCACCATCTGGGTCAAGACCGACAAGATCCGCGACGTCATAGGAACCGGCGGCAAGAATATCCGCAACATCACCGAGACCACCGGTGTGACAGTGGATATCGACGATACCGGCCGGATCAACATCGCCAGTACCAGCAAGGAAGCCTGTGATCTGGCTATCCAGATGATCCGCGGCCTGACAGAGGATGCCGAGGAAGGACGTCTTTACATGGGCGTTGTCAAGAAGATCATGGATTTCGGCGCATTTGTCGAGATCATGCCCGGCACCGACGGACTGGTACATATTTCAGAACTTGACACCGCCAGGGTCAAGGTTGTTACCGATGTACTGAACGAAGGCGACAAGGTTCTGGTTAAATGCATCGGCGTTGACAAGAACGGCAAAATCAAGCTCTCCCGCAAGGAAGCGCTGGGTTTGAACCTGGACGGGTCAAAGGTGGATCAGGGCTGATTTGTCTGATTGTCTTGATAAACAGTTGCAGCTTGTAAAGGCGGAGCGAAATGCTCCGCCTTTTTTCATTTCTCTTAAGTGCGCATGCTGCGGTTTGACGTTTCAAGGTTCATCATTTGACGCTATTTCCAGACGATGGTTCTGCCGGAAGAGACGCGACCTTTACCAAACGATCAAAGTCCGATTCATACTTGCTGTCGTCAATCAACCGAAATTTTGAAAATTCCTGTTCAGCGTGTGCCTTGGCTATCTGAGCAGATACTTTGCCAGCATCTCGCAAAATTTCCCGGTCATTCAGGGTCAAAAAACCTTCCAGCTTAGTGATCCAATCCTGCATAGTCATGGCAACCCGACGTTGCGCCTGCCCTTCGGCAAAAATCAGGTACTGTTCCGCCAGATTGTTCAACGCCCGCAATTCCTCTTCATTCAGATAGTTTTTAGCAACTGCAACATCAGTTTTACGGATGCGTGATCCCTCCCATGTTGTCAGCCCCATGTTCGGCTGCCCGCTGTCAGCGCGCGATTGGATCAGCTCGGCGGCTGTCTGGCCATGAATAGCGTAGTGCACTTTGTTCTGAACTGTGGCGAAAAACTCTTTGGTGAGTGGATGATTTGGATCATAGTCAACGCTGGTGGCATATATGTCAGTAATTTTCTGATAAAAGCGACGCTCACTGGTGCGGATATCCTGCAGCCGCTTGGTTAATTCATCGAAGTAGTCACGGCCTTTATCAGGATTTTTCAGACGCGCATCATCCAACACAAAGCCTTTGATGATGTACTCTTTCAGCTTATCACTTGCCCATTGACGAAAACGCACGCCTGCCTGGCTTCTGACCCGATAGCCCAGGGCAAGAACCATATCCAGGTTGTAGTGAGTTACTTCGTACTGTTTACCATCTGCGGCAGTTGTTCGGAAAAACCGAACAACTGAATTTTCATCCAGCTCGCCATCTTCAAAGATATGCTTGATATGCTCGCTGACGGTTCCCTTGGCCTTGCCAAACAGTTCGGTAAGCTGTTTCTGGCTCAGCCACAGGTTTTCCGCCTCCAACATGACATTGATTTTGGTGCGACCATCTTCGCTGCGGTAGATCAGAAATTGGTCAGGTTCATGTTCCATAATTCATCCTTCACACTTCATCCGTTTCAAACAATACCGGTTAGTCCGCCGCGACAGATGGATATTCTCTTGCGTGTTGTGGTCATGTCAGTTCTCGATTTGTCAGGATGAACATTTTGTACTTCAAGAGCGAAAAAGACATCAAGGAAGTCAAAATTCACCGAACATGGGAACTATCACGCCTTGATGAAACTACATCATACCACTCCAAACCGTTGCTTCAACTGCTCAATGGTATGATTACATTTATGAGTCTTGGGGCGAGCGACGGTGTTCTGGTTGCCGAAGAAGCCGACCTCAGAGACAGCCTCGTTTATTGGTTTTGTGCAAATCCATTCGACCGGCACGAAATATTCGGACTTTTCTTCGTCATCGTTAAATTGCCTGTGATAATTGGACTGCGCGACATCCAACAGAGAGCGTTCGACTCCGTCAACAATGACCTTGAACTCACTGGCCCGAATGGCACTGCCAGTTACCCGTCCCACACCGACATAACCACGTTGCGGAATATTCTCCCAGACGCGGTCTCCCGGTGAGAGCATGCAAAGTGTCTGACTGTACCACCTGCCGCCACCACCGCTGATGAAGCCAAACTTCACTGCTTCATTCCAGTCACGATCAGCACTCTGTCCAAACGAAACATAAAATTCTCCATTCCATTCTCCACGCTCTCCAGCTGGCCCGGCAGTCGCCTTGCTTTCTGTTTCGACTGGATCAATCAGCCAAGCACGGCTCAGGTACTGATTGATGCCATCCTGAAAAATCTGGAAGAAGATAACGTTGATCGCAATGTCCATCCTGTTCAGGTAATTCACGATGCGTTCAGTGCTCAAGTCCAGTGACGACGCAACAATGACGATTTGATGGGAACCATTGAGCTGTTCTTCATCCAGAGGTAGACCGAATCGTTGTCGGAAAATATCCCCCAATGAGCCACCACCGGAAAAACGGTTATAGATGGATGCGATGTCATCTGCCTTGAGCTCTTGCACCCAAGAGGCATAATCCAACGCCTGTGCGACAACTTCACGAGGCGTCATGTCACGCTTCAGCTCAATCACGATAATCTGGCCGTCCTGGTTTAACGCCAGAAGATCGATAAAACCACCGTGAGTGGTACGCACCTGTCGTCCGATAAGAAGCCAACGATCGGAGAGGATAGTAGGATCTTCGGTAATCATCTGCTCCAGCAAGGCTTCCTTGCCGAGAGATACTTCTGCCAAGGGTTCTGGCTTGGTGCCGACTTTCCATATGGCGTGACGAATAGGCATAATCCCCCCCTAATGACCTATACTCAAAATGCTCTTTCCTCGCTAATTTGAGCGCGTTCGATTGTCTCGCTCAAACACTCAATATATTTAATTAACCAGGCTCGAATTTTGGGTGAATTTATCTCGGACAACCATTTTCTTGCTTCTTCGCGTTGATTAGATCGATACATACTTTCTGGTCCGCTATACCCTCCGCACCAAAAATGACTTATAAGCCGGCCAGAAGCATCACCGCCGTCGCAATACGCTTCAACGAACAAGCGAGTGAGTTCTCCGCCATTTTCCAGGTCAAAGCTTTTCGGCAAGCATCTTGTAATCAATGGAACTCGCTTCTTAGGTTTTTCTTTAATCCATTCCATCACGCATTGAGGAGTAAAATAACGTATCGCGCCAGGTTTCTCGCGTTCTCCGAATGAGATTTCATCACCAAGCCACGAAAGCATGTACCAACTGTACTCCTCTTTAACTTTATCCAAGAATTTCGAGATGATGTTCCAACAGCTATCCGGATTGGCCTTTGCAATTTCATCAGCGACCCGGCAGGCATAATCTGTCTGTCGGATCGATGAATCCAAACGTGTAATAATGTGTTCAAATAACTCTAAGTCTTTGTCAGGAAACTGCTTTCGGAAAGAGTTGACAATTCGCTGCCAATTATAACCTTGCATGCGCTGGTTAGTACGCTTGCAGTAATCATCAATTGTAATGATTCTGAGAATCAGATCCTTAGAGGTGCCAATTGGCTCCTTGTTCTCACAGAAATAATGGTCGGCTATTTCTACCATCAGCGAGAGTGCCCGTTCATCTGGGTTTTCAGAAAGTGCTTCCAATACATGCTCTATGGTTTCCCGCGACAAACGGTCCTCTCCTGAGAACAATCCAAATCTGAAAAATGCATGGGATGGTACTTTTTTGTCCCGGTAAAGCTGTATCAATTCGTTGACGATCATTTCAGATGCCCCGGTTCTGAATACAAGATCAACGCCTATAGAACGGAGTGATTCTGACTGAAGAACTGAACGTATTGAATCCTCCCAAACCACTCGTTGCTGTTCCTTTACTCCGGCAAGATATCCACCGATAAATTGCGTCATATTTTGAGGGGTGGCCATCTCTTGCGCCGCAATAATTCTGTCAATCAGCGAACAATTGGTAGCGAAAGATAACCGGTATCCAAACAAACACAGGCGATGCCCTTCTACGCTTACAAATAAGCTCAGAAGATCATCAATAATCTCAGAGTGTGCTGCTGCCTCATCGGCTAACTGCTGAACTTTTTCAACAGGAACGGGATTATCAATCACTTCACCATTGACGAAGTTGTGGTCTTCATCCCAATCGGTATATATTACATAACGGTTGAACCGTTCTCTGAAAGTTGTTCCGGTTAAAAGAGTATCCAATTCGCCGAGCCGGCTAATGATATTTTCAGGGAGATGTTCTTCGCGATACTTGAGTTGATGTATAACAAAATGAGCTATCTTCTTCTTATCTGCAACGGGATTGTTTGCCATCAAATATATCGTATCGAGGATCCTACCGGCGATTGACGGTATCTGAATCAAGCCTGGAGCAGATTCCATCAACGTAGTATGAGCCATATCTTTCGAGGAGTCTGTCCAACATTGTGATTCAAACCAGAGGAAATTCCAAGTACTCAGAAGACTGTCCCAAATTTCGCCATATGTCTTGGGGCGCCAGAACTGAATCGTCGGTCTTAGCCCTTGATATTCAGCGCCGACCATTCGCATACCGCCATAGGTACTCATCCAAGATTTGCATGCTTCAAGTCCCAGTTCTTTCAATGATTGATCGGGGCTCTTAATCAACTCTGACAGGATCTGGAAACGAAGCTCTGGCGGTGCTTGGGTAGGTGCCCAACCTTCTCCCAGCATAAAAAGGCTTAGAAAAGTTCCTTTGGAGTTGTTCGAATATGAGGTATTTTCCGCAAGCGCCATCGACATCAAAAGACGCGCTGCCCCTGGAAACGTGTCTTCCCATACAGCAATTTTTTCAAGAGCCCAGACAATTTGCTGACGACCGGTAGTCCATCTGTGCAACTGTTCCACTGACCACGTACCGATGGTTGCTTCCAGAAGAGAGAGTGTGCCCTGAGGATTTGCCTCAGCAAGCACACTCAGGAAGTTAGTGCCGGCTTCAGAAATCAGGAATTCATGCCGTGAGAAGGGGCCGTCCTTAAGTGATAGAATTTGTTTAACAACCTGGGTGGCAACAGATGACCCATGGGCGTAGATAAACAGCTCCATGAACCATTTGGATAAAGACTCTGGCATTTTTTCCAGAAAACTCTTGAAATTGAATCCTCTCCCGTGGTGTTCCCAGAATTGCAGCCAGATGTAGACATGCAAAGCCTTGGGGACAATGAATAATGTTCTCTGCCCCTGCAAGACACGACGTTTTCTGTGATGCAGCACTATCGATTGAAAGCGTTGCCATGTAATGGAGGGGTTTGCTTCTTGAACGAGAGCACTGATGAAACGTGCTTCTTCATCGACCGGAGGCTCAAAACCAAAGCGTCGGAATAGAGCGATATGTCTCAGGGTAAGGAGATGCTCTTCAGCCTCGCGTTCGTCACGCTTATGATGCCCCAGAATGAAACGATCCCATATCGGCACTGTTGCAGGAGGTTTCAGTATGTCATCAGGATTCCTCCGCAGATTGTCACCAACAGCATGTGCTACTCGGGGAGAACCATCACACCATTCAGCCCAGTTTGAGTTCTCATTCCGTTCACCAATATAGGAGGCTATTATTTCAACAACCTGGTCTTTTTCAAGAGGTGGGCACTGAAACACCTTCATTGAGCTGCCGGAGCTTTCTTCAGGACCATGATCAATCGTGATCAGCTTTATTCCAACTTTCCCTTTGAATGTCCTCCAGATCGAAGCCCGGTCCCGCTCTACGCAATCGTCGATAACAAGAGTTACGACATAACTGCGGTCTGGGCGGAGAAGTTCATGAAAGAGAGCGCTTTTCTGAAAATCTTCACCATTGGCCAGATAGATTGCCGTTGGAGCAAGATTCTCGGAAGAAACGGCCTCTAAAATAAGCCGAGACTTTCCGATCCCCGGTTCGCCTATTACTCTGAGATGTTGAAAACAATCCGCGAACAAGACGGAGCGAATGTCTTCAATAAACTGAGTCCGTGCGGCCCCCGGCTTGAAATCCGGCCTCATGTCATCATTCGTCTTCCAGGCATCAACAGTCTGGAATTGAAGGTCGGCTCTACCGAGGATTTCAAGGCACAGGGAGGGATAAGGAACCAGCAAACCCATCAGTTGGCTTTGCCCGATTACCTCTACGACAGGAGATGCATATCCAACCGTCACAAGCAGGTTGACGAGATTCTTCTTTGCATCACTTTGTTGCTGTGGAGTTAAATCATGACCAAAAACTACCAAAACATAGCGGCCTTCATTATCTAAACATTCACGGGTTGCGGCCCCTAATGCCGCACTGGACGGCGTTGCACTGGATGAGCCAAAAAGCTCCTTCTTTAGTTGGCTGTTTTGCCAAGGCTTGAACGACGAACCAGCCTTTAACTGGAAGAACGTTTGCCCACCGACAAGTATAGAATTGGCAGAAGGCGCACCATCAACACGTGCGTCTATGCCGCCGTCGGC
>JACRCG010000256.1 GCA_016219145.1 Deltaproteobacteria bacterium
ATTTCTCGTCGATCGGTACCGGCTGGCCGACATCCTGGATGTAACCTAGGGTAAGCTTGCTGGAGAAAATCAGTTTCTTGTAAAGAGGATAGAAAACCGTGTGATCGGTAATGTAGCGGGCGTACTTGTTGTTCCCACCCAGGCCGGCGTATTCAAGCGACAGAGAGTTGATCATGCCGATGGTCGGATCCAGGCGATAGTCGGTATTGTTATGGGTGATGCTGCCGAAAATCGAACTGGTTGTGGTCGTACCGGTCGGGTAGTTGGCCGGGTCGATAGCGCTCAGATTCTCATATGCGGTGGATGCGTTGTAGATATCCTTGATTTCATACTTGTACATGAAGAAGGTTCCGACAAAGTCGTTGATCGGGTAGCCGGCCTTGATGTCGCCACCCATCAGGCGCCGGCTGTAATCGATGTAATCCCGCTCCGAACGGTAGATGTCCCCGCCCAGGGTCCATTTCGTATCGAGGAAGTGTGGGTCGGTGACGCCGACCGAGTAGGTCTGCGAACTACCGCCGATGGAAGCGGACAGGTTGGCCTTGAGACCCAGGCCGAGGAAGTTGGCCTGCTGGACCGAGCCCTGGCCGATGAAGCCGTCCAGCGAGCTGTAACCGCCGCCGATACTGAAGGTGCCGGTCGGCTTTTCCTTGACGTCTATATTCACATTGAGCTTGTTGCTGGCGCTCCCTTTGGCGGTGGCAATGTTGGCTTCCTCGAAAAAGCCGAGGTTCATCAGGTTCTGCTTGCTGCGCTTCATGCCGGTTGCGCTGTAGAGCTCATTTTCTTTGACGCGCAATTCACGTCGGATTACCTTGTCGCGGGTTTTGGGGTTACCGGAGATGCCGATCCGTTCAATCGTTACCAGTTCACCCTTTTCCATGTCGAAAGTCATGTCGACGGTCTTCTTTTCGTTGTCTGGTCGTGTCTGCGGATTGACGTTTGCAAAGGCATAGCCCTTGTCGCCATAGACGTCAGTCAGGGCAAAGATATCATTTCGCAGTGTTGCGCGACTGAAAATCTGGCCAGGTTCGCTTTTCAGCTTCTTGCGCAGTTCCGCCGCCGATTCCAGCAGTTCTCCCTTGAATCCGATCTCTCCGATGCGGTACTGTTCTCCCTCGGTGATACCGATGGTTACCTCAAGTGCTGTTTTGGCATCGTTCAGTCTGATTGACGGTTCACCGACCTTGACGTTGATAAAGCCGTTGTTCAGGTAGAAATCGCTGATGATCAGGGCGTCGTTTTTCAAGACCTCTTCCTTGTATGTGCCGGCTCCGGTCAGCCAGGACATGAACCAGGACTCCTTGGTCTCCATCACTCCGCGCAGCTTGCGGTCGCTGAAGGTCTTGCTTCCGTCGAAGCGGATTGTGCTGATCAGGATCTTCTTCCCTTCGGTGATCTTGAAGACAACCGAACGATCGTTGGGAGATGTCTTATCAACCCGTGGCTGAATGTCGGCAAGGTAGAAACCTTCGTCACCGTAAAGCTTTTTGATCTTGGCAACGCTCCGATCCAGGTCCTTTGCCGAGAAAATGGAGTTCTGGCGGAATTCAAGCGCTTCCTTGAGTTTTTCGGTCGTAAGTTCCTTGTTCCCGTCAAACCTGATCTCGCGTACGATCGGTTTTTCAAGTACGGTGTATATCAGCACGGCCCCTTTTTCTGTCTGTTCCAGCACCGCCTGCACATCCTGAAAGTGACCGAGTTTATATATGGCCCGGATGTCGGCATCGGTCTTGTCATTGTAAAGGGTGTCGCCGGCATGTACTTTCAACACGTTGAGGATGGCGGCGGATTCTATGCGCCGGTTGCCCTGCACCTGGACTTCGACGATCTTTTCGCCATCAGCCCGGGCAGTGGTTACGCCAAAAGCGGCAACAAGGGAAATGGTTGCTAAAATGTTCTGAAAACTGGGCACGCTTCCCCCGAAAATCATATAGTTTTGTCCAGCTTTCCATCAGTCAAACGGACGGTGGTTCACATCGCGGCGGCCAGACGTTCGTTGTGTGTAACGACCACAAGGGTCAAGCCCTTGCGGCTCTGCAGTTCCGCCAGCATGGCATGGATACCGTCGCTGGTTTTCATGTCCAGATTGCCGGTCGGTTCATCGGCCAGCAGAATCTCTGGTTCCAGCGCAAGCGCCCGGGCAATCGCGACACGCTGTTGTTCTCCGCCGGAAAGCTCGCCGGGGCGGTGTGTCATGCGCTGCCCCAGTCCGACATCGTTCAGCAGTACGGATGCATTCTTCAGGGCGGTACTTCTAGGCACCCGGGCGATCAAGGCCGGCATCATTACATTCTCGAGCGCCGTGAACTCAGGGAGCAGGTGGTGGAACTGGAAAACAAAGCCGATGCTCCTGTTACGGAAAACGGCCAGTTCCCGATCGTTTTTTCTGAACACGTCTTCGCCGCGGAAAAGAACGGTTCCTGAAGTCGGCCGGTCCAGCGCTCCCAGCAGATGCATCAGTGTGCTTTTGCCGGCTCCCGAGGCTCCCACCAGAGCGGTGGTGGTGCCGGCTTCCAATGCAAGATCGATCCCGCTCAGGACTTCAACCCGGTTCGGTCCGCTCGTATAGGTCTTGCACAGGCCTCGCACCTCAAGCAGGCTACTCATATCTGAGCGCCTCGGCCGGCAGCATGCGCGAGGCCTGCCATGCCGGATAAAGTGTCGCCAAAAACGAAATAAACACGGCGGTCACGGAGATCAGGATCACATCGGACTGTACCACCAGGGAAGGGAAGTGGTCCAGGTAGTAGATGTCCTTGCTGAAAAAATTCTGGCCGGTGGCCTTCTGAATCGCGTTGACGATCGGCTCCAGGTTCAGTGCGATCAGCAGGCCGGAGGCAACGCCCAGAATGGTGCCGATGATGCCGATGATCAAGCCTTCAAGCACGAATATCTTCATGATGCTGGTTCCCGTGGCGCCCATCGATTTGAGAATGGCGATATCCCTGGTTTTTTCCATCACAACCATGAATAGGGTCGAAGCAATGCCGAAAGCCGCCACCAGTACGATCAGTGTCAGTATTATGAACATCACGATCTTTTCTGTTTTAAGCGCAAACAGGATGTTCTTGTTCATCTGCATCCAGTCGCGGGCGTA
>JACRCG010000257.1 GCA_016219145.1 Deltaproteobacteria bacterium
GCAACCGCAAGACCCAGGAACTCTTCGGCTGTTCACAGGACGAAATCCTCGACCGTCCCATGCTCGCTTTTTCCCCACCCACGCAACCGTTCGGCGCACTTTCGGATGTCCTCCTCAAAGACCACATGAATATGGCATTGACAGGCGTGCCCCAGTTCTATGAATGGCGCCATACCCGGCAAAACGGAGAGTTCTTCGATGCCGAGATAAGCCTTAATCGTCTGGAACTGCACGGCGTTCTATATCTTCAGGCCATAATGCGCGATATCACAGAACGTAAAAAGGCCGATCTGGCACTGCTTGACAATGCGCGCATAAAGCGTGAACTGGAAATTGCCCAGGAGGTTCAGCAATCACTGTTGCCGGCACAGCCTCCGGTAATTCCGGGACTGCTTGTAGCCAGCATCTGTGTGCCGGCCAGCAATGTGGGAGGAGATTATTACGACTTCTTTTCTCCAGGCGACCAGATTCTGGATACGGTCATAGCCGATGTATCCGGTCACAGTTTCGGTTCAGCTCTGTTTATGACAGAGGCGAGAAGCGTACTGCACGCCAAGGTAAACGCGGAATATTCTCCCGCCAGGCTCCTGACCGAGGTCAACGATCTGCTGTTCGATGACCTTACCCGTTCAGAATTGCTGCTCAGCATGTTCTATGCACGACTGGATATCAACAACTCGACCCTGACCTACGCAAATGCAGGACATAGTCGTCCATTGCTGTACCGTTCAGGAAACGGCTCCTTTGAGGAGCTTGATGCGGATGGTTTGCTCATGGGAGTCAGACAGGGTGTTTTTTTCGAGGAGAAATCCTTGCAGATGGGTGACGAAGATATCCTGTGTCTGTACACCGACGGTATTACAGAGTCTGAGAACAGTAATGGCGAATATTTCGGAGACAAACGCTTCCGGGAGGTTATTGCCGAGTTCAGCCATAAGCACCCTGAAGAGATCATTACCGCTGTCTTTCAGAATCTGGCAGACTTCAGCGGTCACATGGATCTATCCGATGACATGACCATGACCATAATGAAGATCGTTCCCTCTTGAATATCAAAGCGGTTAGATATATTGATCGGATGTCCGTCAAGTTTGCCGGGGCAACCGGTAAATTAAGCCGGAACAGAACTAATCAGTAAGAAAAATGCATTCCATTATTCAGTGATATCCCGAAAGGAGTTCTCCCATGTCAAATTCTTCAGCACGATGGATGGTTGCCCCGGTTCTTGCGACAGCTCTGATGTTTTACGGAACTGCCGGTGCCGCTGAAAAGCAGAAAACCAAACCGTATCCCCATTACTGGCTGAGCATCGCCACCACCAACCAGTCCATGCCCGGCATGTCACCGGAAATGTCCGGCATGGCCTCCCTGTTCGGCGGGAAAGGCGCTTTCGGTCCCAAACGCGAGCTGCATTTGCAGCTGGAGTCGCCGCAGGTAACAGCAGAGAAACCGACCGCCGCCGATGAAATCCCGCCGGGCCAGAAAATGGGGGATGCACTTGCTCTGGTCACTCCCAAGGTGGAGAGGTCAACCTCCGAAGCGGACGAACGACGCTCTCCCGAAAAGTACGAGAAACCGAAGGCGCGCATGCTGATCTACTGGGGATGCGGGGATACCATCGGCAAGGGGCAACCCAGGGTAATCGATACCTCGAAGATGAGCATGGCCGAATTTGGCAAGGCCTTTGCCGGACGGGCCCCAACACAGCAGACGCCGCCATCTCCACGAAAGGGGTGGACCTATGGCGAATGGCCGAGCCAGGAGGAGAGGGCCGATATCCCCGCTGACAGCTCGCTTGTCGGCGCCCATCGCGTCAAAGGCAACTATACGGTCGACATTCCGTTCACTCTGGATGCCAGGCGTGATTTTATGGCTCCGATAGAGTTTACCTCGGTGTTTTCAACGCCCTCAGGCGCTACGAAGGTCTCCTGGAAAGAGGTGCCGACCAGCATCGGCTATTTTGCCACTGCCATGGGACACAAACAGGAAACCGGCGAAACGATCTTCTGGTCCGCCAGTGAAGTCCCGGAAACCGGTTTCGCTCTGCAGAACTACCTGACGCCGTCTGACGTCAGCAGGTTTATCAAGGAAAAGGTCGTCATGCCCCCCTCCAGGACCAGTTGCACGGTGCCGCCGATTTTCAAGGATGCTGGCGGTGCTATGTTGCAGTTCATCGCCTACGGGGAGGAGCTGAACCTGGTCCATCCACCCAAGCCAAAAAATCCAAAACAACCATGGAATATCGAATGGTCGGTAAAAGCCCGCCTCAAATCCACCGGTATGACAACACTTATGCCGATGGAGGATGGTTCCGACGACAAGCCCGCCAGAAAATCAAAGAAAAGATCACAGCCCCGGGATGAAGAGAGTGTCAAGGAAGGCACCGATGGGGGCGGAGATGATACGAAAGCGCCAAAAGGGGGCATTGGCGACCGCCTGAAGGGAATCTTCGGGTTCTGACGGGGGTATCGACAGCGTCAGGCTGATTTCTGCAATTTGTGTCGAATTGCAGGGCCCGTATTCTTTCATGGGGATTGATTAAATAGTAC
>JACRCG010000254.1 GCA_016219145.1 Deltaproteobacteria bacterium
ACAATAATCGGACGTGATCTCAAGGTTTCTAATATTTCCAGCCAGAATAAACCAGGCAAATTAGCGGGGTGAAATCTGCTACGAGGTATGTTATTATGTCCGGCAGTGAGGTGCGCTGGATGCCAACAGTTTTAAGGTCTGGACCATACAGGTTTTACTTCCATAGTCACGAAACAACGGAACCACCCCATGTCCATATTGACCGTGACGACCAGACAGCGAAATTCTGGCTGGCTCCTGCTGCTCTGGCATCAAGTATTGGTTTTGCCCCGCGTGAATTACGCACGATACAACTGCTTGTCATACAACACAGATTAATGCTACTGGAGGCATGGAATGGGTACTTTGGCGCTTAAAGCAGACGAACGGGTCAAAAACCTCCATATTAATGATGACATAATTGCCGTTGATCTTATGGATGGAAGAAGCATATCTGTGCCGCTGATATGGTACCCCCGGCTAGCCAATGCATCGCAGAAAGCCCGTGAAAACTGGCAAACCAGCGGCGGCGGCTATGGTATCCACTGGCCGGATATCGATGAAGACCTGAGTACTGAGGGGATGTTGCGTGGTGCTCCGGCACCGATGCCTCCTAAAAAATCCAAGGCGAAAATTAACTGTTAATCAATAACTTACGGGAGGCTCTATGAGACGATATGTATTCTTGACATGTGCTATAGTACTGGCGTTTTCCAACGCTGCTTTTTCGGCCACCATTTCCCGTTCCACCGAAGACCAGTTGAAGCAGGTTGAACAACGCGCTGCCAAAGCGGCAGAATCAAACGTGGCGGAATATGCCAGAGAATGGCTTGATGCAGCTACAGCAAGTATCACGGCGGCAAAAGCAAACGTGGCGGTTGGCCGCGAGAAAGAGGCGCTCCAGAAAATGGAACTTGCCGAGACCCAGCTTAAAGCGGCCGATGCGAAGGCATCTGAAAAGGAAGTGGTCGAAAAAGTTGCTTTACGACGGGCTGAACTGAAAAAGATGGAAGCCCAGCTGGAGCGCTATCGTCAAGGGGAGGCCAACTGACATGAAAAAAACAGCCCTCATACTGTTCGCAACCTGCTGCATTTCTGCATCCGTTTCCGGAGCGGCAGAGAAAAGCGCCATACTCTTGAAACTGGATGCTTCACGCGCAGCCGTCGAAGCGCTGGCAGGTAAAATCGGTGAAAATCGTGAAGCGGCGACTGACCTGGAGCAAGCCAGGGCTTTCCTGAAAAAAGCGACGGATGCCCACGAAAAAGGACGCCAGCTGCTTGGTTTCAGTATCGGCGGATTCGGCACTCTCAAACCGGAAGCCGAGGAGGAGATCAAGGGCTACCTGGAAATGTCCGAGCTGTCGGTTACTACCGCCGCTTCCCGCCTTGAAAAGACCCGTGCAGCCAATGAACTGGAAACCATTGAAAAGCAGCTGACAACCGTTAAAGCCAAGGTGAAAGTGTTTGAAGACCGGAAAGCCGAACTGGAGAAGCTGAAGGCTGACGCTGCAAAATGCGCGACGGCTGCCAGAGAAGTTGAGACGCTAAAGGCGGAAAAGATATCTTTGGCTGCCCAGGTGGAAAAATTGACGGCAGAGCGCGGCGCATCCGGAAAGAGCTCGGCTGAACAGGCTGAGCTGCAGCGAAAAAACGAGGAAATGAAGGCTGAAAAGAAACTCCTCGAAGCTCAGATAGAGAAGCAGTTGGCTGAGATAAAAGCACTGACGTCGCAACTGGACGAAGCAAAAAAATCGGCTCGAAAAACTGAGTCTCCCGAACCGGCTGCGACTCCGCCGGCGGCTGTGGAAACGCCTTCAAAAGAGGCGGCGCCCGCCGCAGCGCCTCCGGAAAGCAAGTAAAGCATTTATTAAAACCTTAAAACGGCTGTTATCACACAAAGGCACAAAGTTCACCAGGAAAATCAGTAGATTATAAAAACGAAGAATAAAACCCTATGGGCAAGCGCCTAATCCTGCATGGCCCTCTGATTTCTTTGTGTTCTTTGTGCCTTTGTGAGAGCCAACTGCTTTTTTCAGTTTTATTCAGAACTGAATCTGCACCTTCTTGGCCGCTCCCTCATCTCTGATCCATAAAAGGGTCTTTCTGGCACGTGAACACCAATCACGCACGTCTTTTTCGAAGGTCGGGCAATCCGCTAGTACCTCCAGAACATCACCCGACTTCATCTTGACCGACATGACGGTGATCTTGAGCGTTGGCTGCGGGCATTTAAGCCCTCGGGCATCCAGTTGAGAAACGGTCATGACATAACTCTCCTTGTGGTTAAATTGCAATAGATAATACTGTGGGAGAGCAACGCTCGCACCCGTGCTGTAGCAAGAATCTACTCTATCGCCACCGCCGGCAAGAACGGTCCCAGCCTGCGAACAGCCTCAACCGTCTCGCGGACGACCCGATTGAACTTTTCTCCCTCGCCGGCCGAAACATAATCAAGACGGCAACGCTCTTTTTCGACACCCAGCTGTTCCAGCATCAGCATCAGCATGCTGTGGCGCTGTAAAGCACGGCAGTTGCCCTCTTTATAGTGACAGTCCCCCGGATGGCAGGCCAGAATTATAACACCATCGGCGCCTTTTACAAGTGCGGACAGAATAAACTGCGGATCAACCCTGCCGCTGCACATGAGCCGGATAACCTGGACATTGGGCGGATACACCTCCTGCATCCCGCCCGCCTTGTCGGCCCCGGCGTAGGAACACCAGTTGCAGAGAAATCCGATGATTTTGGGCTCAAAGACACTATCTGCCGTCATTTCAGGACTCCTTCCATTTCGGCCATGATCTGTTCATTGGTAAAATGATGCCCGGTAATGGCTCCGGACGGACAGGCGGCCACGCAGGTGCCGCAGCCGCAGCAGAGCACGGCGTTGATGCTGGAGGCGTTGTGTTCCGTGTCAAACGAAATGGCGCGGTAAGGGCAGACTGAAACGCAGAGATGACAGCCCGAGCAGCGGGTCTCATCCACCTCGGCGCAGATCGGCTCTATGTCGATTGTGCGGCCCGGCTGCAGCCCGGACAACAGGTGGCCGACGGCAGCCATGCCTTCCTGTATCGCTTTCTGGATATCCATCGGCTCGCGGCAGGAGCCCGCCAGGTAAACCCCTCTGATACTGCTCTGGGCCGCGTCAGTCCGGGCATGCAGCTCACGGAAAAAGCCGGATGAATCCAGGCTGACATCCAGCAGGGCTGAAAGCTGGTCTGTCCCTTCAGCCGGGATCACGGCCGGACAGAGAATCACCAGATCAGCCGGAAACGCTTCGCCTTCGGAACTGACCAGCATACTGCCGTTTGTATCCCTTGATATCGCCAGATCGGCAATACTGCCATATCGTTTCAGCCGTGATTTACCGCTCCGGACGGCATGATTGAAGAGGGTCTGCGCCTCTTTGCCCGGCAGTACCAGTTCACGATGATAGTGCGTGATGACGGCTTCCGGAATTTTGGCTGAAATCAGATGGTTGAATTTGAAGGCGTACTGGCAGCAGATCCCGGAGCAGTAGGGCTTGTGGGCCTCATCCAGGCTTCCGACGCAGTGGATAATTGCCACCGTCCGGGGTGCCTGGCCGGCTTTGGTAACGATCTGCCCGCCGGTCGGGCCGGTGGATGACAGCAGCCTCTCGAACTGCAGGGCATCGTAGACATCCTGTAGCGTCCCCATTCCCATTCCGGCCACGTGCGCAGCATCGTACAGTCCGGAACCGCTGGCCAGTATGATGGAACCGATCCGGCGTTCAACGACCGTTTCCTGTTCCTCAAGATTGATGACATCTGCTCCCATCGGACAGGCATCCTTGCAGGCCCGGCACTCCTGCCCCTGCCAGCGAATGCAGGTGGCCTGATCCAGAAAAGGGGCATTGGGCAGAACACCGGCGAAGGTGAAATCAATCGCCTTGCGCAGGCTGACGTTGTTTTTGAATTCGTTCGTTGCCGAAGCGGGGCAGACCTCCACGCACTCACCACAGCCGATACAGTCGCGCAGCGAGACGTGACGCGGCTTCTGACGGATTTTTGCAATGAAGTTTCCGTAGAAGCCGGTCACCTCCACCAGTTCCGACATGGTCATCAGTTCGATCCGACCGGCATGCTCGCCATGCAGCAGCTCTCCCATCAACGGCTCCAGCATGCAGGGGGCACACTCCAGAGCCGGAAACAGCTCCTCGAAACGGACCGGCAGGCCGCCGATAAAAGGGGTGCGTTCCAGCAGCGTCACCGTTCTGCCCGCCTCGGCCAGCGCCAGGGCCGCCTTCATGCCGGCCGGACCGGCTCCGATGACGAGGGCATCCGGGCAGACCTCCAGCTGTTTCTTTTCCAGCGGCAGCTGTTTTTCCACCCGGCAGACCGCCCCGTGAATCGCCCGGATGGCCTTTTGGGTCGCTACGGCCGGGTCTTCGGTAACCCAGGCGATCTGTTCGCGGATGTTGACCATCTGCATCAGGTAGGGGTTGATCCCGGCGTTTGACAGACAGCGGCGGAAGGTGCCCTCATGATCGCGCGGGGAGCAGGCCGCCACTACTACCCGATCCGGCTGTTCTGCTTTCAGGCTCTCCTCAAACTGTAGCTTGCCATCTTCCGAGCAGATAAAGTCAACCGTGGCGACGTAGTTCTGTTCCGGAAAGGATGCGGCGGCCTCAACCACCGCAGTGGCGCTGATCTTTTCGGCGATATTGCTGCCGCAGTTACAGAAATAGATACCTGTTCTCATGCCGCCCCCTCCCATTTTGTGATCTGGGCAACAATGCGCTCCACAGCCAGCGGTACCGCCGCCGCGACCCTGTCGGTAAAACACTCGCCAAAAAGGTCAAACTCAGCGGCCTCGATACCCCAGAAAGAAAACTGCTCCGGCAGCGGAACACCCGTCATTTTTCCCAGGTCATAGGCTGTTTCAAAATCGGTATCATGGCTGGAAAAGGTATTCTTGGTGGTGACAAAATCCTGCGGATCAAAGTTCCGGACTGTGCCGGGAACCGCGCCGCTCAGCATGGCATCCACCACCACAGCACGCTTGAAACCGGCCATGGCCTCCATCAGCCGGATACCTCCGGTGTGCAGCTCCGTCACGGTCAGATTCACCGTCTGCTTCAGGCGCTCTGCCACGGCATGGGCGACGGCAATTCCGACACCGTCATCGGAGAGCAGCGGGTTTCCCATCCCTATGATCACGGTTCCGGCGGTCACGATTTCCTCCTCATCTCCCGCAGCAGATCGCCCCGGCTATTCCGGACTGAAACGGTCAGCGGCATCTTGCCGGGCAGAAAGTGAGTGGCGCAGGAGAAACAGGGGTCGTACAGCCGAAAAGCCATCTCGACCTTGTTGAGAATCGCCTCTTCAGGGGCGTTGCCGGTAATAAGTTTTTCGGCAGCCCGCTTGATCGACATGGAGATGGGAGCGTAGTTGTTGGTGGTGCCGACGATCATGTTGACTTTGGTCAGCACCCCCCGTCCATCGGTGACATAATGATGGGTCAGGGTGCCGCGCGGCGCTTCGACCGAACCGACGCCTTCGCCAACAAAGCGCGCCGGTTCAGGTATGTTGCGAGTTTCCGGGGATGTGATCTCTGGATCCAGCGCCAGCTCCAGCATATGCTCGGATGCGTAGAGCAGCTCGATCAGCCGGGCCCAATGCGTGGCCAGACGATGATGGATCGGCTGGTAACGGGCCGCCGTGATCCTTTTGCAGCCAAAGGTCTCGTACATGCGCTGGTATTCGTCATTGGCCAGCGGCGTGGCCATCCCCTCGGAGACATTCAGCCGTGAGAGTGGCGTGGCGGTATAGACACCGCTCTCCATGCCGTCGATCAGCCCCTTCCAACCGACCTTTTTCAGGTAGGGATATTTCAGGTAGGTCCAGGATTCCACCCGCTCGGCAATATGTTCGCGATATTCGGATGGATGGTATTTGACGAACTCGTTCCCCTCCGGATCGACCACCCGGATCAGCCCGTCGTAGAAATTGGCCTGATTGCAGGCATCCACGGTACCCATTGAATAGGTCCGATGCAGGTATATGTCCGAGGTCACCAGATCCAGATAAGCTGGATTCTTCAAGACAATCCTGTCGAAGATGGAGAGAGAAAAACGTGCAAATTCAACATTTTTGCGGGCGGTATCTTCGATCTGCACACGCTCTGCCTCTGTAATCGGCCGACTCCAGCCGCCAGGGATTCCGGCCACCGGATGGATCGATTTGCCCCCCAGAAAGGTAATGATCTCGTGGTTGCGCCTGCGGCAAGCGATTACCTCTCCGGCCACCTCCAGTCCGACCTTGCGGGCCACTCCCAGAATGTTGCGCTCGGATGGCGGCGCATCCGGCCCGACGATGAAATCCGGCCCCCCCAGGGCATAGAAGTGGGTGGTATGGTCGGTGACAAAAAAAGTCATGTAGAGCAGTTCACGCAGTTTTTTTGCCACTGTAGTCGGCTCTGCTCCAAAAACGCCATCCAGAGCCTTGGTTGCCGCCAGATGATGTGCCTCAGGGCAGACTCCGCAGATCCGGTTGGTGATGACCGGCATCTCCTCGGCCATGCGCCCGACGCAGAACTGTTCGAAACCGCGCAGTTCAGGAATCTGGAAACAGGCGTTCTCAACCACGCCGTTATCATCAACAAAAATATCTATCCGGCCGTGCCCTTCCAGGCGGGTGATCGGGTCAATCGTGATCCGCGTCATCGCTTGCCTCCCAGAGTCGAACTGGCCAGAGTGTATTTATAGAACATTCCGGCATAGTCCGGAATCGCAGCCAGGAAAGCATCCACCCGCCCGGCAATCTCGTCCTCGGACAGGTCGGTGGTATCGCCGATATCCATGACTGAGCCGAGCGCCGCCACCATTTTGGCCCCCTGGTCGCTGATCCCTTCCGGGGCGCCGTAACAGCCGGTGCAGGGCATGTTGGCCTTGGTGCAGGGGGCGCCGCAACCGCTGCGGGTGGCGATCCCCATGCAGAGCATACCCTGCTCCAGCAGGCAGATTTCCGGCTCGGGACAGAATTCATAATTGCGCCGGAAAGCTGTGATCCGTTTTTCCTGTTTGGTCCGGTCGCAGTCGTCGCAAACCGTCAGTGCGCCGCAGCCGATGGTGCTTCCCTTTGGCGGCAGATCGCCGGACAGGATAACTTCGATCACGTTCCAGATCTGGTGAGATTCAGGGGGGCAGCCGGGGATAGAGTAGTCAACGTCCACTTCCTGGGCCAGATGTTTTACCCGCCCCAGCAAACCGGGCAGATGGATCTGCCCCCCGGGAAAGCCGGTCGTGCCGCAAGGAATTATGGAATCCGGATTATCGACCGAGGGGTTGTCAAGGTAGACTGTATTGAGCAGTTGTTCAGGTGTGCTGAAGTTGGCCAGAGCAGGCACGCAGCCCCCCTTGGCGCAGGAACCGAAGGCCACCAGGATTTGCGATTTCCGGCGCAGCAGATGAGCCATCTCGACGTTTTCATCAGTGCGCAGGGCGCCATTGAAGAGGGTCACTGCAATAGCGCCATCCGGAAGCGCCTCGATATCTTTCTTCTTGGTGTCCAGCAGGCAGGGGCAGAACATGAAATCCAGCGCCGCATCCACATCCAATAATTTTTCATGGAGGTTGACAACTGCGATCTCGCAGCCGCCGCAGGATGCTGCCCAATAGACAGCCAGCTTCGGTTTTTCTGACATTTCGCCCTCCGTTAATAGAAGTCGGTCGAGAGAGACAACGGCTGGTTATCAGGGAGACCAGATTCGTTCCGGCGCTTTCCGGCATTTGAAAATACCTGATTCAGTGTTAGTATCGCCTTGGGTATTATGACTCCGGTGGATGAAAATACGCCCCAACAGCGGGCCCCTCTACATTAGACCACCTGATCTGCACGTTGTCAATTTATGACGAAATATATTCGGGGGTAAGATGTGTCACCAGACAGGTAACATTTTTGATGAAATCCCTGCAAACCTTTCGCAGGAGTTTTTCCAGACTCTGGCCGCAGGGGACAATGTCCGGATCGAGCGTATCGTTTCGGAGGGGCAGGCTACAACAGCCGGTGAATGGCTTGTTCAGGAGCTGGATGAATGGGTAATCCTGCTGTCAGGCGGCGCGGGACTGTTTTTTGAAGGTGAAACATCCCCAAGAGCCCTGAATCCGGGCGATTATGCCATGATCCCGGCCGGCTGCCGCCACCGGGTGGAATGGACCGCTCCGGATCAGCAGACCGTATGGCTGGCGGTACATTTTCGGTAAAAGCTCAGGCGGCAACCACAAAGCGGTTTTTTCCTTCAAGCTTGGCCTTCCGAAGCGCCTGATCAGCGTTGGCAATGCAGTCGTTGATCGACTGACCCTCCTGATACTCGCACAGGCCGATGCTGGCCGTAATACGAATCCCGGGGCGATTGGCCTTGAATTCCGTCATCGAAATCGCTTCCAGAACTTTTCTGGCAAGTGTTACCGCGCCTTCGATAGCGGTCTCGGTAAGAAGAAAAAGAAACTCCTCTCCGCCCCAGCGAGCGCAGACATCCTCGTTCCTGACACAGCTCATCAGCACTCGCGCCACTTCTACCAGAACATCATCGCCATCATTGTAGCCGTGGGCATCATTAATCTGCTTGAAATTATCCAGATCAACCAGCATGACTGAAAATGTGCGCTGGTGACGCTGAGAGCGGCTGTACTCGCGCTCTATCTTTTCCATGATATCGCGCCGGTTGGCCAGTCCTGTCATGGGATCAATTCTGGTCGACAGATCGAGGGAGCGGTTCATCTCGACCAGCTGTGTCTGCAAAATCTGCTTATCCCTGTTCAGAGTATCGACTCGGTGCTTCAGGGCGCTGTATTCTCCATGCAGGAGCTGATACTCGGCCAACAGCGGATTACCGGCAAACTCTCCTCCTCCCAAAATCTTTTCGAAATGACCCTCTTCGACATGTCCGGCGTTTCTCAGACTTCTGTTCTCTGTTGTCATGGCAATATTCCCCTGCAGTCTATTTGCATGCTGCTTTCAGTTCATCGTTGATCATTACTTGATTGTCAGGTATCTGTATATCACAAATTTGAAAAATGCCACAAACGCTTATGCAATGGTGTGAATATTTTTTCGTAATATTTCCAACTGAAACCGAATACTTTCTGGAGTGTTGACATGCATGACCATACAAATGAAGAGTTCTCCG
This sequence comes from Deltaproteobacteria bacterium, assembly GCA_016219145.1. Taxonomy (GTDB): domain Bacteria; phylum Desulfobacterota; class Desulfuromonadia; order Geobacterales; family Pseudopelobacteraceae; genus JACRCG01. Next base: position 9,130 of record JACRCG010000254.1, read on the forward strand.
GCACAGGCCGGTACTGATGCCTCCCGCCTTGCCGCCCACCATGGGCAGAGTATATTTCTTTCTGGTTCTGACAACTTTTTTCTGGGGCGGCAGCTTCCTCTTCACTAAAATCGGCATAACCACGGTCCCGCCGCAGATTTTCGTGTTTGTAAGATTCTGCATGGCAACTCTGATCATGCTGATCGCCTTCGCTCCGAGACTTAAAAAGCTGGGGCGCGGCACAATCAGGAGCGGCCTGATCATCGGAATCGCCCTCGGCCTGACCAACCTGAGCTTCGTCTTCGGCATTCAGGGTACCAGCATTTCGCGGGCCGGGGTTCTCAACAACCTGTTTGTACTCTTCATACCGGTCATCACAAAACTGATCTGGCGCGACCGGATCGGACGGATCAACATGCTTGGAATCATTCTGGCAGTAGTTGGAATCTGGCTTCTGGCCACCGGCGGCGGGCAGGGCTTCAACCGGGGTGATTTCTTTTCAACATTTTGTGCGTTGCTGATTGCTTGCCATATCATCACAGTTTCCAAGGTTCTCAAAGACGACGATGTCTATCTGGTCTCGCTGGTGCAGTTTGCTACCGTGGCGGCCATGTCCGGAACTGTCTCGCTGCTGCTCCCGCTGCCCACGTTCAGCATCACAACAACCGCTGTCGTATCCGTCATCTACTGCGCCATCTTTCCGACAGTATTCTGCTTTACCCTGCAGAACATTTATCAGCGCTATGTCACCCCCACCAGGGCCGGGCTGGTTTACACCCTCGACCCGGTCTGGAGCCTGCTGGCCGGTTTTTTCATACTGGGAGAAAGACTGAATCCACGGGAGTGGCTGGGATGCGGCATCATCTTTCTGGCAGCGCTTCTGCCGCTTTTATTCAAGCTGGGTGAAGAAATTTCGTTTGGCAGACGGAGAGCAAACTGATGGACCATACGCCGGTTATCGAGAAGATCAAGAAGCTGCTGGCCCTCGCCAATTCATGCAACGAGCACGAAGCCGCGCTGGCAGCCAGCCATGCCCAGCGGCTGCTGGCAGAGTACAACCTTGCCATGGCCGACATCGAGGCTGCTCATAAACCTGACAAGGCCGACCAGGTGGAAACCGCGGTATCCAAAACTCTGCCGAAATGGATGCGTCACCTGAGCGCAGGGGTCAGCAGCGCCTTCGACTGCCAGGCTGTCCACCATCCGGCTTTCGGCAAACTGACCTTTATCGGAGTTGGGGCCGATGTGCAGATTGCCGCCTACACCTTCAGCTATCTCGATCGAACGATCAGAAAACTCTGCGGCAACTATATGAAGCGGAATGTCAGCAGCAACATTGCCGCTCGGCATCGCGAACTGATGCGCCAATCCTACTATCTGGGAGCGGTATCCACCATAAACCTTCGCTTGAGAGAGCAGAAAGTGCAGACACCGGTCACAAGCGGCGCGCTGGTTCCGGTCAAGGAAGGACTGATCAGGCAGGCCATGAATGAGATCGGCACTGTGAGAACCATGTACAGCCGCAGGAGTTATATCAACAGCGAGGCCTACAGCAGCGGGCAGAACGACGGCAGGCTGATAGGAATCCACCGGGGCATTTCCGCCCCCTCGCACTCACGAAAGATCAGCCGCTGACAACAGCTTTGCCAATCAAAAAAACCGCTCTTGAAATAATAAACTAAATAGGTTATACACACCGTCCACGGAGAGGTGTCCGAGTGGTCGATGGTGCCTGACTCGAAATCAGGTGTACAGCAATGTACCTAGGGTTCGAATCCCTACCTCTCCGCCACTAAAAAAATGGGTTACAGCGACAAGCTGTAGCCTTTTTTGTTTGTCGCTAACAATATGCAAGGCAGTTGCAGGAGTTTTCAAATATTTTTGTGGAAAAACCGTATTTATTCCGGCCTCTTTCCACGTAACATTCGCGTAAGCATGCTGTCGAGGGATGAAGCAAAGCGCTGTCTGTCGGTGAGGCTGAATTGGCCTGGGCCGCCTTGAGCATATCCCTCCGAGCGAAGTTCCATCATCAGATCGCGCATGGAGAGCCTTTCCCCTACATTCTCATCTGTGTAAAGCTCACCGCGAGGGTCCAATGCCACACCACCCTTGGCAACAATTCTGGCGGCCAGAGGAATGTCAGCCGTTATCACCAGGTCTTCGGGTGCGGCGTGCCAGGCAATATGATCATCGGCAACATCAAAACCGTCAGCGACAACAATTGATTCAATCAGC
>JACRCG010000259.1 GCA_016219145.1 Deltaproteobacteria bacterium
GGTAGTGACATAAGCTGTGGATGGTGAAAGAACTGCTGCGGATGCTGTCGGGTTGTCCATCCAAGTACGACGTTTACTGTCATATATGCGGATAATGGTTCTGGGTTCCGGCCTCGTTCCGCCGGTTGCTAGAGGCGCGTAAGCCAGCATCAGGTCGCTCAGGGTGACTTCATCTGTTCCCAGAGCCAGAGAAAGGCCGTTTTCTGCCCTGAGCTGCAGGCCCATACGACCTGCAAAATCTACAAAATACGGCACACTGATCTCCTCCAGCAGTTTCACAGCGATGACGTTGTTGGAGTGAGCCAGGGCCTGCCTTAAAGAAAGCTTCCCGTACTGTTCACCACCGTAATTAAGCGGCTTCCAGATTTCATTGTTGCCGCGGCTGTAAACCGCAGGTGTGTCATCCATAATACTGCCGGCCGTGTGCCCCTTTTCCAGGGCTGCGGCGTATATCAGCGGTTTGATGGCCGAGCCGGGTTGCCTTTTGGCGGAAAAAGCCCGATTGTAGCCGCTCCGGGTAATGTCTACTCCTCCGACCGCAGCCAGAATATCCCCCGTCACCGGATCCAGGCAGACCAACGCGCCTTGCAGTTCGGGAGAAACGCGTTTGACACCGTCGCGCAAGGCCAGTTCAGCCTGTTTTTGCAGCTCCAGATCAAGGGCCGCAGTTACTTCCAGTCCGCCCTGATCTACCATATCAGCGCCAAAGCGCTCGATCATCTTGGCTCTGACATGAGCCAGGTATTGCGGGGCCTGATCGGGGGGCGTAAAGGTAACACGCTGAGTTCTCAGTTTTTCCTTCTGGCCGGCGGTGATCATTTCCAGTTCTCTCATCCGCTTGAGAACAACATCCCGTCTCCTTGTAACGTCCGCCGCTTTCCCTCGCGGATTGTAGCGCGCCGGGTTTTTCTGCACTCCGGCCAGCAGGGCGCATTCGGCGTCGGTCAGCTCCTCGGGACTCTTGTCAAAATAGAGCCTGGCCGCCTGGGCTATGCCCCAGGCTCCGTTCCCGTAATATATTTCGTTAAAATACATTTCCAGGATCTGCTTCTTGCTGAATTTTTCTTCAAATTCGATCGCAAGCCGGGCTTCCTCTAGCTTCCGTTCAATGGTCTTCTCCGCTGAAAGGTAGCGATTTTTGATCAGCTGCTGGGTGATGGTTGATCCCCCTTCGGCCAACCTCCGCTTGACCACATTTTTTACCATCGCCCTGGCGATTCCGCGAATGTCGATCCCGCCATGCTCATAAAAACGGGCGTCTTCAACCGCCACAACAGCCTTTTGCAGAAATACCGGAATACGGTCTATGGAAACCCAGAAGCGCTTCTCAGGCAGGATGCGGCCGACGAAACGCCCCTGGTGGTCATAAACCTTAATGGAAAGGTAACCTGACGGCAACGGCGGGTAGGTTGCAAAATTATCCTGGGCCAGGGCCGATGAAAACAGGAACAAAACCAGAAAAAGGGCAAATCGTACAGAATACGACAACTTGGAGCGGCGGGAGAATGCAGTGTGATTCAATGGTTAATACTCCTTCGGAAAAACATGACGCTACTCTAGTTTCCATCCGGAAAGGGCTCTTTTCCGCCCTGGCTGCGTCAATCTTCGGCTTTGCTTGTGCGGCGTACTAGTGTACGCCTCCGCGCAACCCCTCGATTTCCTTGCCAGTACGAAAAATCCCGCCTTCCCGAATCGGAAACCAATAGTTTCTCATCCGGAGCTTCCGGATGAAAACTACTCTACCTGTATTTTTACCGGATCACAACAACACAGGGCACCTGCAATGACATACGTTGCTTTTTCACACCATTCGACTATAATCCTCAACTCTGATTTCTACTCTTGCTGCGGGGAGAACCATTTCTGTGAAGAGTGACAAATATCACGTCCTTTTAGTGGATGATTCACCGATGATCCTGAAAGTCCTGGGGGATCAGCTTGTCAAAAACGGGTATCTGGTGACTCTGTGCGAATCGGCCGAAGAGGCCCTTGAGGTTTTTCAGGAAAAAGAGTTTGATCTGGTACTGGCCGACATTATACTTCCCGGCATGAGCGGCCTCAACATGCTAAAGCTCATGAAAGACAGCAAGCCGGGCATCGACGTTATTGTCATATCGAGCACTTCCTCGTCTTATACGACGATCAGGGCGCTGCGCCTGGGAGCCTATGACTATCTTGTGAAGCCTATTGACGACGAGAATATTCTTTCCAACGTGGTGAAACGGGCTCTTGAAAAAAAAGAGCTCAAACAGCAGAACGAACGCCTTGTTGCAGATCTTTCCGTTAAAAACAGGGAACTGCAGGAAGCGCTGGATATGATGAAAACAACAAACCGCCTCTGCAGCATGCTTTCTTCAACCACTGATGTTGCCAGCATCCTGCGTATTCTGGTGGAAAAAGCGGTGGAACAGCTTAACGCGGAAAAGGGTTATCTTCTGCTTCTTGACAAGTCCGGCAGCCACTTTTCCATAAAAATCAGCGTCGGTATCAACCATGAAACGGTCAAGCAGTTCAAGCTTCCTTGTGAACGCGGAATTTCCGGACTGGTTGCCTCCAAGAACAAGCCGTTGCGGATCGACGCCGGTAACACATCCAAATACATTAATTACATCAGGGAAGAAGACCAGAACGGCGACCTGTTCTCAGGAAACGCCTGCATTTCGTTTCCGCTAAGGATCAAGGACAAGGTCGCCGGGGTGGTTAATGTCTGCGGCCGAAAAGGGGGCGGTTCGTTTTCGGACACAGAGTGCGAGTTTATCGCACTCCTTGCCAACCACGCCGCCATAGCAGTCAACAATGCCGGCCAGTTCTATCAGATGAAAAAAAACATCTGACTCAACACGTCCAAACAAAAAGCCGGTTTCAATTTCTGGCTATGTTCCACCTGCTTTTCAGATATCCCTCCACCTTGCGTCTTTCATCGCTGGACAGAGCCCTGTTGTACACAAGAATTTCGGCGACCTGACAGTTCGAAGACTCGTTGTAGGGCCCGGCATTGATGGCAAGGCCATTGGGGCCTGTCACGCCGCGCTGGTTGTCGGCAATCATGTTGCCGTCAGCCCATACCTCCGAGTTCTGGCCTGGCCCTCGCACGATTGCGGTAAAGACGTGCGGATGGATGTCGGTTGGCGGTGTACCCTCCGGACTGACCCAGCCTTCGTAGTACGCCTGGTTTTTGTTGCCGGCCCAGAATCCGAGCAGCCAATTGTTAGCCAAGGCGTTCAGCACCCTGGCATTGGCCCCCCCGGTCATCCGGGCAACATAGAATACGCTCAGCGGTGCAGGGAAATTGGTGGGCAGGCTCAATGACTGACGCGATTCAAACATGATGGCCGGTTTGTTGCCTATTCCTGATTTGCTGAGCCGCGGCCGGCTTTCGGGACGTTGCTGCGTCATGTGGTTATCGTTGTTGCTCTTGTCTCTCCAGAGCCCCACCGGCTGATTACCTCCTGTAACCTGGTCGAAGCCGTCCGGCGTCTGAAATATGCTGGCAAAGTCGCTGGCATCCAGCCAGACGGACAGCCCGTCAGATACCGGTGGGGCAGACAATGTCGGCGCGGCGGGTTTGCCCGGCGATGCAAGCGGAGCCGCCGCACCTTCAAAGGAGATGCTGAGAACTTCATCAGGGGTAACCGGGACACTGAAAGAACGGCCATCTTTCAAATAGATCGTCATGGCGGCGTAGCCGCACAGCGGAACAGCCACAAGGGCAGCAACGGTGAGGCTAAGCGAGAGCAGGGACTTTAACCGGTTTATCATGATTCAATCTCCTTTCTGGTTGACACGCTTTGGTAAAATGCTTGTTGCCTGCATCCGACCGATGGATGTGGATTATGCCAAATGACTGCAAGCAAGGGCAAGAATTTGTTTTTAGATGCAGACCTTGAGAACCTGCTCCATGTTTGTGATACCGCACAGAACTTTGAGAATGCCATCCATTTTAAGTGTAATCATCCCCTCTGCAACAGCAATCCGCTTCAGTTCGTCTCCTCCGCATCCCTGCTTGATGGCGTTCTTGAGCACCGGGGTTCCCAACAACAGCTCATGCAGCGCCACCCGTCCCTTGTAGCCGGTATTGTTACACTGTTGGCAGCCCACCGGATTCATGAAGACTACAGATTCAAAATCGGGGAACAGCTCTGCCGTCCGTGGGGAAGCATCCGACAGGAATTCCTGCCGCATTTCATCGTAATCCCCCCGCTGAAATCTTGCCGGCCTTTTGCAGTCGCCGCACAGCTTGCGCGCAAGCCGCTGAGCGACGATTCCAAGGAGGGCATCGGCGAAGTTCAAACGGTCCATTCCCATGTCGATCAGTCTGACTACGGTTTCTGGTGCGCTGTTGGTATGCAGTGTGCTGAACACCTGATGTCCGGTCAACGAGGCTTCTATGGCAATTTTAGCGGTTTCCGCATCGCGCATCTCGCCGATCATGATTACGTCCGGATCGGCACGCAGGAAGGAGCGCATGGCCTCAGCAAAGGAGAAGCCGATCCGGGGGTTGACCTGTACCTGGCGCAGACCGGCCTGGGTGATTTCCACCGGGTCCTCGGCAGTCCAGATCTTGCGGGTTGGTTTGTTGATGTAGCCTAGGGCGGCATGCAGGGTGGTTGTCTTGCCGGAGCCGGTCGGACCAACGCATAAAATGATACCGTAGGGCTTGACGACAATCTCTTTGAGCCGTTCAAGATTGTAGGGCAGAAAGCCCATCTCTTCCAGTGGCAGGGGTTTGGAAGCGGCCAGCAGACGGAGTACGGCATCTTCCTGATTGCCGACTGTGGGGGTGATTTCCACCCGGTATTCAACCTTGCGGTTTTCGAAGCGGAGCATGATCTTGCCGCTTTGCGGTTTGCGCCTCTCTGTAATATCCAGATTGGCGATGATCTTGATGCGGGAGATAATCGCATTTTTGAAGGTGGCGGCAATCTTGTGCGCCTCCAGGCACTCGCCGTCAATCCTGTATCGGACCGTGACCGGAGAGCTGCCGCCGCCAGGTTCGAAGTGGATGTCAGATGCTCCGCGTTTGTGGGCATCAATCAGAATCCTGTTGATGAGTGTAATGACCTTGGAGTCCGGTTCAATGAACTGGGAAGCTTCAACATCTTCTTCGACCGTAACATTCAATTCGGCCTTCATCTCCTCGAAAATGGTATCAACCTCATCATTTTTGTGCAGATAGTGCCGTTCGATGGCCTGGGTAATCTGGGCGGAACTGGCCACAACCAGATCAATGGAATATTTGGTGCAAAAACGGAGATCGTCACCGATGGCCGGATTGGTAGGTGCTGAGGTAGCCACCACCAGTCTGTTGCCGTCTATTTCCAGCGGGAATACATGCAACCGATTGACCAGGCCCTCTGACAGTGCTGCCAGGGCTTCCTCGCTGGGAGTCAGTGCGGCAAGATCGACAAAGCGCATCTGGAACTTGGTGGCCAGTGCATTCAGCAACTGATCCTCGGTAATAAGCCCGTTGGCAATCAGCAATTCCCCAATACGGACTTTTCTACCCGAAATCTGACTTGCCAGAGCTTTTTCCACCTGATCTTTTGTGACAAGCCCCGCCTCAATCAGGATGTCGCCGACGCGCGCCTTGCTACGCGAGTCAGTCTGGGCTTTCTGAAGAGTTTTTTCTATGATTTCTTGCGGCACATTGGCAGATTCGGAAAGCAGCTCGCCTACTCGGCGATTGCGGAGTTCCTCTTGTACTTTCAGAACTTCGCTGATTTTTTCATGGGTAACGAAGCCTTTATCCTGAAGAATCTTTCCGATGGCCTTTTCTAGGTGTCTGTAACGGATAGCCGAATTAACGAAGAAAATAGTCTCAAAGTCGGAAACCGGCGGTGTGCCTACGGCGATGCCGAAAAAACCGGCGGTAAAATGCAGGTTCTCGTAGATAGCGACACTGAAAGTGGCACCGGTGATAGTCTGGACCCTTTCAACTGATGTAGGCTGGCGACCGGCAACCCAGGAGGGTGTGCCGGCCATAAGGATGTAGGCGATTTCATCAAGCGCAAAAACTAAACGCTTCTGCTCTGGCTGGATAATAACATTGATGTCACTGTCAGTGCCGGTAAAGGCTCTGGCCAGGAAACATTCCAGGCTCTGCCCGTTTTTGAGATTTATGATCAGTTTTTCGGCCATAACACAGCCTCCGCAGTTACACATGAGCCTTACCGGCTGACCACGCTAGATGAATATCAGAGTCCCTGTTCTTTGCTTAAGGCGGAATTTTTCTGAATGTTCAATGTCTTACCCTGAAGAATTCTACCACAATAAATACATGCTGCAATCAGCGCATATATATTAATTTTGCCCCTTTCCAAACTGCCCTCGAAATTTATCTTGGGCAGCTAATTTCTACCAGGTAAACCCACAACGCCGCAACTACCGGGGTCTGCGAGGTCCGGGAGCGGAATGACGTCCAAGTTGTGTATCCAGTTCGTCGATCCAGCCGGCTTTGGCGTCCGGAAAGGCATCTGCATAGGGTACGTAGGGCTTGATATCCAGAACAGGCGTGCCGTCAATGAGGTCCACACCCCGCAGGTGCAGCGTCCTGCCCTCGATCTTTATCAGTTCCACAGATGACAGGCCGATGGAGTTGGGACGATGGGGGGAGCGGGTGGCAAAAACGCCACGCTTTGGTCCACCCCGGGGCGGCTTGACACTGCTGGCCCACCCCTCGCTGAGATGAAAGGCGAAGATCAGCCAGACTCGATCGAAGCCGCTCAGATCCTGAATGACCTTATCAGTCAGCCACCCGGCCAGTTCCAGCGTGGCAACAGCCACCTCCCCGGTTTCCGTACCTTGCACCACCGTGCTTTGATGTGGTGCGTCAATGCGGCGGGTATAGGGGGAGGCCAGGATGCCGATGGGGCGATAGGAAAACTGTGAATCACGGGTAATGTTTGCTGTGGGAGGCATGGCGGGAATGCTAGCGCAAGCGTGGGGAGCTGGCAACCAAAATTCCTTTATTCCCTCAGTATTCAATATACTTCCAGAGAGATGTTGCGCCGTGCCGGTCGGAAATGCTATATTGCCCAACCCTCTTCACGTTGCCGGGAATGGGGCTTATATCAAATTTGTGAGGTTGAAAGAATGACAATGAAACACTTTGGTCCGACCAGGCTGGACTCAATGCTCATCCCGGAAATTGCCAGGCAGTGGGGAACACCGGTATATCTGCACGATCAGGCATACATAGAAAGCAGCTGTGAGCAGTTGCTGAACATGCCGAACGCCTTCGGCCTGCACGTGCGCTACGCCATGAAAGCCAACTCGGATCGTACGGTTTTGCGGGTCGTCACCAATAAAGGTCTGGATCTGGACTGCTCGTCAC